>NZ_QUEH01000003.1:311777-313847 GCF_003477935.1 Clostridium sp. AF32-12BH
AAATGATTTTCCCACAGAAAGGCGTCCGCTTTATCGCTATCAATGACGGAGTGGACAGCGCACAGGGCGACAATGATTTTGCCCCTCTGCGGAACATTTTTAACGAATGGCTGGTGAGAGATACGAGCAAGAAAATCAAAGCAGTAAAACGGTCTAAGGGTATGAGCGGGAAGCCCGTCACGAGCAAACCCGTATACGGCTACTTTATGGACGAGGACGAAAATTTTATCATTGACGGGGAAGCCGCCCCGGTTGTGCGGCAGATTTACAGCTTGTGCCTTGCCGGGAACGGGCCGACCAAGATAGCCCGTATGCTCACAGAGCAGGAGATCCCCACGCCGGGAACGCTGGAATACCGTCGGACGGGAAGCACCCGCCGCTACCACCCCGGCTATGAGTGCAAGTGGGCGACCAATACCGTGGTACATATCCTTGAAAACAGGGAGTACACGGGCTGTCTGGTAAACTTCAAGACGGAGAAGCCGTCCTACAAGACCAAGCACAGCGTAGAGAACCCCATTGAGAAACAGGCGATTTTCGAGAACCACCATGAGCCTATCATTGACACCCAGATGTGGGAGCGTGTGCAGGAGTTACGCAAGCAGCGCAAACGCCCGAACCGCTATGATGAAGTGGGCTTATTCTCCGGCATACTCTTTTGTGCCGACTGCGGCAGCGTCCTTTACCAGCAGCGTTACCAGAACGCCACCCGCAAGCAGGATTGTTATATCTGCGGGAGCTACAAGAAGCGTACCCGTGACTGTACGGCGCACTTTATCCGCACCGACCTGTTGACCGCCGGAGTGACCGACAATCTGCGGAAAGTCACCAGCTATGCAGCGAAGCACGAAGCCCGGTTTATGAAGCTGCTGATCGAGCAGAACGAGGACGGGGGCAAGCGCAGGAACGCCGCAAGGAAAAAGGAGCTGGAAGCCGCCGAGAAGCGTATCAGCGAGTTATCCGCTATCTTCAAGCGGCTGTATGAGGACAGCGTGACCGGGCGCATTTCAGACGAGCGTTTCACGGAGCTGTCGGCAGACTATGAAGCCGAGCAGAAAGAACTGAAAGAGAGAGCCGCCGCTATCCGGGCAGAGCTTTCCAAAGCGCAGGAAGCCACGGTAAACGCAGAAAAGTTTATGAATGTTGTCCGCAAGTACACCAGCTTTGAAGAACTTACCCCTACCCTTTTGCGTGAGTTTGTGGAGAAAATCGTTGTGCATGAGTGCAGCTATGACGAGAACGGCACACGCAGACAGGACATTGATATTTATTACTCTTTCGTTGGCAAGGTAGACCTGCCCGAATGACCGCCCGACCTATCCGGCGCAATGCGCAAACGCCGGATAGGAACGGCAAAATTTTTTACACTTCTACTACTTCTTTATCACACATCAGCAAATGGATCAGGATTGGCTCAATGTCCGCCACCTGAATGGGAACCCCCTTTTCTTCCTTATACCGCTCAATCAGATTCACAGCCTCCGGACACCTGGCATCCGCCACCATTCCGTTTGCATGCTTCATCAGATTCTCATATTGTTTTTTCACGCTGCTGCACCAGTCTTTGCAGCAGCGCACCTGCGTAAGATGATGCTCTGTTAAAATCCGCTCTAAATTCTGCTCCGATATCATACGCTCCGATACCGGATTGATCCATAAATATGTCAAATAATCTTCCTCTTGTTGTCTCTCTGTGTTAGTTCTCCGTTTTTCTCCATTCTCAATTTTCCGAGACATTTCTGGATTGCCGGAGTTCTCCTATAATTAGCTCTTGCTAACCGTGCTGATAAGCATACCAAAGTTAAAGTTAATTGTCAATTTGTATTTTTCTCACTTAACGAAGTCCTAATGAATATAGAAAAAAGCCAGACAAACCTGTCTGACTTCAACCTTATGACCTCGCCGGGAATCGAACCCGGGTTTACGCCGTGAGAGGGCGTCGTCTTAACCGCTTGACCACGAGGCCGTATTTAAATTTTAGAGGCATGTACCCTCAAAACCACATATTGAATTTCATCCATTTTTCTTACCTAAACCATATTGGATAAGCCCTCGACCTATTAGTGACAG
>NZ_QUEH01000030.1:0-9554 GCF_003477935.1 Clostridium sp. AF32-12BH
AGGAGCGTGTTCACAATTTATTTACTCATGCGTTTGTCGTGGGCTGTATCCGCACAAACGAATCAGATTCATCAGAAAAACCTATCAATCATTTTTTCCCTTGTAAATGGACGTTCAAGGTGTTATATTCTAGCGTGTGAAGGTATAAGCTGCTGTTTTGCCTGCTGTTTTGCAGTTTCTTTATGCATATTATTATGATATTTTTTTTACAAATGGAGGTTTTTATGATCACAAGACCGGAAATACTAGAGGGAATCAAACGACATATCCAGCCCATCCGAGGGCAGGAACACCTGAGATTATTAGAAATTGAACCGGGTCATGCCCGGCTTTCCATAGAAATAACGGAAGAATCCTTGAATCTGTACGGAAATGCCCACGGGGGCTTCCTCTTCTCTCTCTGCGACATTGCCGCCGGCATGTCTACTTATGCCTACGAAGTTGCAAACGTGACCCAGTGTGCCGGAATCAACTTTGTAAAAGGAGTAAACTCCGGCACAGTCTATGTAGAAGCCACCGCAGTCCACAAAGGGAGAAATACTGCGGTAACACGGGTCGATATCACCAATGAAAAGGGAGAGCTGTTAGTCACCGGGAACTTTACCATGTTCCTTGGACAAAAGCTGTAAACGAACCATCTTGTTATTTTGCCAGATCTTTAATGACTTCGGAAGCGATGATCAGTCCCACGACGGACGGCACGAATGCATTGGAGCCCGGAATGTCTCTACGCTCGATGCATTTGTGTGCTGCTCCCGGCGGGCAGATGCAGTGGTTGCGGCAGCTGATGGACATATCCTCGATCGGTCTGGTCGGCTGCTCTTTGGAGTAAACCACTTTCAGCTTCTTCACACCGCGTTTTTTGAGTTCGCGGCGCATAACTTTTGCCAACGGGCAGACAGAGGTTTTATAAATATCTGCTACCTCAAACATCGCCGGATTTAATTTGTTTCCGGCACCCATACTGCTGATGATCGGCACCTTCTTCTCCTGCGCTTCCATAACCAGCTGCAATTTTGCAGTTACGGTATCGACTGAGTCGATCACATAGGAATACTGGGAAAAGTCGAAATCATCCTTTGTCTCCGGCAGATAAAAGCACTTGTGTGTAGTAACCTTGCAGTCCGGGTTGATGTCGTGGATGCGCTCTTCCATCACATCGACCTTATACTTTCCTACGGTTTTTCTGGTTGCGATGATCTGGCGGTTTAAGTTCGTCAGGCACACCTTGTCATCATCGATCAGGTCAATGGCACCAACACCGCTTCGCACCAGGGCTTCTACGGCATAGCCGCCGACTCCGCCAACTCCGAACACAGCAACTCTGGACTGGGCCAGGCGTTCCATTGCCTCTTTTCCAAATAATAATTCTGTTCTTGAAAACTGATTTAACATCGTATCTACCTTTCTGTTTCTGATATGTTTCCCCTTCATTTACTGCAGCCGGTCATAGCAGCCGATTCATGCTGCATTCCACGCCACCGTTTCTCGTTCCTAGACGAAATGCACCAGCACCATATACACGACCGTTCCCACCGTAATGCTCAAAATGGAGCTTTTCTTCCAGATATGAATAACCGCAGTGACTAGCACGCCCGCAAGCAGGATCAGATTGTCCTGCAGGGCAGATTCCGGCACACTCTTTAAACAGTATACCACAAGAGTCGCCATAATTGCCATAGGAAACACATTTCCCAGATATTCGATCCGTTTCGGAAGTTCCCGTTTATTCAATAGAAGAAACGGCAGCATAAACCGTGAGGAACCGAATAGCAAAAGGAACAGCACTGCACTCACACCGCCGATCACCGCCGGAGCATGGTTTTCGCTCTTCCTCCACTGATCGATCAGAATTGTGACGAACAGGGCTGTCATGCAGAAATCCACACCCTCAAAATTTAATTCCCGGTTCATTGACAGATTCCTCATCTTTCGTGTATTTGTACGAATTTGTAAGGTAATTTACCTACCGTGTCAATATGTGTTTCTTTTCAGGCATTGCAAAAACGAGCTCGTTTTCTTTTTGGTTTTTCAATCGGTCATTGCAAAAGCGAACCGAGTTTTTCTCTGGATTTTCAAAATGCTAACATATCAAATGTTAGCATTGACCAACCTGCTATCCATTCGATAAAATAGGCAAAAGATAAGGGAGTAGTCGCCACAAACAAACGTGGAGCAGGGTCAACACACTGGTGCATCTGCATCTGGTTCTGCTTAATGCGAAATGAAATACACAAAATTTGCAAATGATGAGACTTGTCTGCAGAAGGTAATATTCTGCAGACAGGTCTCTTTTTCATTGTGTGCCCAAATGCAACAGCAACACGTCTACGGATTCATGAAAATATTCATTCTGCAAAATAGGCACAGCAAGAAGCACTCCAGGTGCAAGAATCCGCGATGCTCCACATAAAATTAAGAAAAACCGGAGGATTTTCACATGTCACTGATCGAATTATTTCTGCTGGCTGTAGGCCTATCCATGGATGCCTTCGCCGTTTCTGTCTGCAAGGGACTTTCCATGCAAAAGCTGCGCCCGAAACACGCTCTCATCATCGGCCTGTATTTCGGCGGGTTCCAGGCACTCATGCCCTGGATCGGCTATATGCTCGGCATCCGCTTCCAGGGTGCGATCAAAGCCTACGACCACTGGATCGCATTTATTTTACTTGGCATCATCGGATTTAACATGGTCAAGGAATCACTGGACCAGGAAGCAGAGTCCTGCGATGCCTCGGTGGATGTCAAAACCATGCTGGTCCTTGCCATTGCAACCAGTATCGATGCACTGGCTGTCGGCGTAACCTTCGCCTTTCTGGATGTAAACATTCTTCCAGCGATCACCTTTATCGGCTGCACCACCTTTGTGATCTCTGTGATCGGAGTCAAAGTCGGCACCGTATTCGGTGCCCGCTATAAGTCCAAGGCAGAGCTGATCGGCGGTATCATCCTAATTCTGATTGGTCTGAAAATTCTGATTGAGCACCTGTTCTTCTCCTAGAACCGGTGCTTTCTTTTTTCTGTCCAGCATACCGATAAAGCTTCCGACACGCTGCTTTGCACTTATTTTTCTATGTTTTTCCAGGTTTTCCAATGTCATCCCATGTTTTTACTATACTTTTTTCCTATATTATGTTATCATTTTTTTATTCGACCGTCTCGCAGCTCCGTTTGTCCGTGTATCAAGGACATGCTCCCATCTGTGTTTTTTCGACGGTTCGTGCTGTTCTTCTTTTTGTGTTTTTCGGAAAGTTTCATCTTTTCTTTTCTAGAATTTTCCACGAGAACATATCCCTGTTTGGATCAGCAGCACCTATTTTACCACGAAAGAAAGGTATCCCTATGTTAAACACAATCGAATCTGTCAACAATGTGATCAACAACTTCATCTGGGGAGTCCCTGCCATGATCTGTATCATCGGTGTCGGCCTGTATTTGAGCTTTGGCCTGCGCTTTCTGCAGATCTGCAAATTTCCCTACGCGATCCGCGTAACCATCGGACGAATCTTCCGCAAACGCGATGCATCCGATGGTGCCATGACTCCGTTCCAGGCAGTCTGCACGGCACTGGCAGCTACCGTCGGAACCGGAAATATCGCCGGTGTGGCAGGCGCTATCGCCATCGGCGGCCCGGGAGCAGTCTTCTGGATGTGGATTTCTGCAGCACTCGGCATGTGTACCAAGTTTTCTGAGGTAACCCTGGCCGTTCATTTCCGTGAAACAAACAAAAACGGAGAGCTGGTCGGCGGTCCGATGTACTACATCAAAAATGGACTTGGTCCAAAATGGCGCTGGCTGGCAGTCCTGTTCTCCACATTCGGCGTACTGACCGTATTTGGAACCGGAAATGCGACTCAGGTCAACACCATCACCACCGCAATCAACTCTGCACTGGAAAACTACAATCTGATCACGGACCAGAGCAAACCGCTTGTCTGCCTGGTCATCGGTATCATTCTGGCCGCTTTGGTTGCCCTGGTTCTTTTAGGCGGTGTCAAACGTATCGGCAATGTAGCAGAAAAGCTGGTTCCGTTCATGGCGCTTCTTTACATTATTCTGGCACTTGGTGTGGTTCTGCTTCATGCAAACCGCATCCCGCTGGTATTTACCATGATCTTTGAAGGCGCATTCCATCCGCAGGCCGTGACCGGCGGTGTGATCGGAAGCTTCTTTACCAG
The DNA here is from genome assembly GCF_003477935.1 of Clostridium sp. AF32-12BH. Lineage (NCBI taxonomy): Bacteria > Bacillati > Bacillota > Clostridia > Eubacteriales > Clostridiaceae > Clostridium > Clostridium sp. AF32-12BH. The sequence continues at coordinate 4,179 of NZ_QUEH01000030.1, forward strand.
CATGAAGCGCGGCGTATCCCGCGGCATCTTCTCCAATGAGGCTGGTCTTGGTACCGGATCCATTGCCCATGCCTGCGCTGACACCAAGAAACCGGTCAAGCAGGGCTTCTTCGGCATCTTTGAAGTATTTACCGATACGATTCTCATCTGTACCCTGACCGCTTTGGTTATCCTCTGCAGTGGTGTTCCGGTCGCTTACGGAGAAGCTGCAGGTGCTGAACTGACGATTTCCGGCTTTACTTCCACTTATGGAAGCTGGGTATCGATCTTCACCGCAGTTTCCATGTGCTGTTTTGCTTTCTCCACCATCATCGGATGGGGACTGTATGGGGCACGCTGCATTGAGTTTATCTTCGATGAAAAGATCATCAAGCCATTCATGGTTGCCTACTCCCTGGTTGCCATCCTCGGCGCAACGGTCGATCTGGGACTGTTATGGAACATCGCAGATACCTTCAACGGTCTTATGGCAATCCCGAACCTGATCGGTGTCTTCCTATTATCTGGCACCGTGTTTAAGCTGACAAAAGAATATTTTGAGACTGAGGGAAAGAATGCATAAGATTGTATATTTTTCATAAGTCAAAAAAGGGGCTGTGAAAAAACATAGCCTATAAAAAAGAAGGACCAAGGGTTCATAATGAATCCAAGGTCCTCTTTTTGTGTTAAAATTATACTAGTGTAACGGTTTTAAATTAACTACACCATATCACTTGCCTATTTTCCCGAGAATACATGCCAAAAAGCCTCAGCGTAGCCCCGCTACGCCTACGTTTTTTGACATGTACTCTTGAAAAAACATTCTGCGTGAATGGTGCAGTTATTTAGAAACCGTTACACTACATGTTTTCCAACAGCCTAGGAAGCTCTCCCAGCCGGTTAATATAACAATCCGCCCCCTCCTGATTCATAGAAAACCGGGTCTCACGCCTGGCTACCACATAAAGGCCGGCTCTTTTTGCCGCCTCAATTCCATAAGCGGAATCCTCCACCACAATACACTGCTCCCCGGATAATCCCAGCTGTTCCAAACATTTCAGGTAAATCTCGGGATTAGGCTTGCTTTCCTTAACCATATCCCCACACAGCACAATCTCCATAAAACTGCCAAAACCGCACAACTCCTTCGTCTCCATTGCCTTTTCCCTTGGCGTGGAGGTTGCCATAGCCAGACGCAGACCCATGGCCTTCAGTCTTTTCAGCGTAGGAATGGTATCCTCAAACACAATATCCTGATAAGACACCGGATGGCTTCTTCCGTAAACTCTATAAGCCTCAAAAAATTGTTCTCTGGTCCATTCAGGCGGAAAATACGCCCGGACCGCCTTCCAGTGCCCCTCCGAGGTAGCTCCCACCATCTTTAAAAGCTGTTTCCTTGGAACCTCCCTTTGGGCTGCCTCACGGGTAAATTCTTTAAGCCTTCTCATATAGACAATCTCTGAATCAATCAAAACACCGTCCATATCAAAAATGACCGCCTTTATCCTTCCGTCCATCCGCCTGCACCTTTCCTCGTTCTTACCGCTGAACTGGCTTTGCCTTTGTCTGTAATGCATCCCTTGTGCGCGGATAATTGCGCACATTCAGATCAATCCCCTTTGCTGTATAAGTCAGATAAGCCAAAAGTTGCATCGGAATACAGTATTCCAGGGCAGAAAAGTCCTCATCGTTTATAAAATCCGCTTCCAGAACATGGCCGGACTCCACTCCGTCCTGTGCGCCGATGGAATATACATGCTCGTTCTGGTCATTCATGATTTTGAATAATGTATTGATTCTGTCATAACCCCAGGTCTTTGGAGAAATAAGCACCGTGTACACATCCGGCTTTACAGAGGCCAGAGGGCCATGAAGAAATTCCTCAGACTCAAACCAGAAATAGGGATAGCGGACCGTTTCCATAGATTTCAGTGCTCCCTCCATTGCCGTTCCCACATTTGCGCCATAACCGATCACATAACATTTCTCACAGGCTTTCCAATCTTCTTTATTCGTCTCAAACCATGCCTTGGTTTTTTCAACCACCGCGTTTGTGTGACCCAACACCTTATTCAGTCTTTCCTTATAGTTCCTGTATGTATCTTCATCCACCCGCTTACTGTACCTTGCCGCTTCCAGAGCCATCACATAAAGCGTCAGCACCGTGCAGGTGTACCCCTTCGTTTTTGGCCCCACAAACTCACGTCCGCAGTCGATTGTCACCTTGTTCTTTGCGGTCTGGGTGCATGTGTTGTTCAAATACTCTGTCACAACAAAGTTATCCATTCCAAGGGTATTTGCTTTCTGAAGGGCATCAATGGTATTCGTGCTCTCCCCCTCCTGGGTCACAGCTACCATCAGATCAGTCTCCGGCTTCAGTGTGTCTTCAAAATGCGCAAATGCGTAGGAAGTTACTGTCACGCAGGGAACTCCCAGCATCTTCTCCATAAAATACCTTGCTGTCACACATGCGTTATAGGAGGTTCCGCTGGCCGCCAAAATTACTCTCTCATATGGCTTTTTTGCAAAATTTTCAGCAAAAACGCGGCAGAGGTCTTCACTCTTATCTACAATATGCAGTGCTGCCTCCTGCGTTTCATTGATATAATCCATCATTACAAAATCACTCATTTCAATTCTCCTTTAAATCTACAGTATTCCGAAAAATTTTCCTACAATGCCTACCGCAATAATTCCAAGCATGATCCAGTATGCCTTTACGCCCTTCTTTAACAGCTTGTATACAATAAAGGTTGCCGCAAGGGGAAGCATACAGGGGCAGATTTCATCAAAAATTGACTGAACATCCAATGTAACATCAGAGCCAAAATTAGCTACCAACGCTATTTTTATGGATACCATGGATGCAATCATGCCGCCTATTACCGTAAGTCCCATAACCGATGCCGCCCTGGTCGCGCGGTTCATAAGACCGCCGGAAACCAATGTGTCGATTGAGTCCGCTCCCAGCTTGTAGCCAAACAGGACGCCATAGTAGCGCACCAGGAAGTTAGGGATGTTATAAATCAGCAGGAACAGAAGGGGGCCAAGAAGATTCCTCTGCATAGCCAGTGATATACCAATACCGGTGCCAATGATACGGAAGGTTCCCCAGAAAAAGGTATCGCCGATTCCTGACAGCGGACCCATAAGGGCTACCTTTATGGCGTTTATGGAAGATACATCGAAATCCTCATTTTCGGAAGCTTCCTCCTCCATTGCGGCCGCAATGCCCAGAACAAAGGGAGAACAGGCAAATGTATTGTTATATACCTCAGAGTGGCGGCTCAAAGCCTGCGATAATTTTTCCTTATTATCCCCATACAGCTTTTTAAGTACAGGGATAATGGAATAGGCAAAGCCCGGTGCCTGCATACGGTCCATGGAATAACAGGCCGGAAGAAGAAAAGAGCGGAAAAACAAAGACATAAGATCCTTTTTCGTTATTTTTTTGCCTGTTGCCTCTTCATTAGATTTCGTTGTCATCGACAGCCACCTCCTTATTTGCATGATTGCTGGAATTAAATACTAAAACCGCCAGAATCGCTCCCACAATCGCAACACCTACATTGCTCATTCCTAAAAATGCAACGAATACAAAACCGATAAACAGGTATGGTGCCAGCTCCTTATTGTAGGTAAGCTGCATCAGCAGCGCAAAGCCCAGAGCCGGAAGCATATTGGAAGCCACTTTGATTCCGTCTGTAATAAATGCAGGAATCACTTTAATCAGATATTCAAACAGCGGCGCTCCTACCAGCATGCCTAAAAGGACTACCAAAAACGGGAAGAAGAAATAATTGAACAGTCCCATCCACTGACAGATCTCCATAGTACGGGTATTCCCGTCCTCTGCCGCCCGTTTTGCCCGCTCACTGAGCAGATGGTTTAACGGAATCCATGTCAGGTATCCTATGGTTGTTGCGAAAGTAGAAATCGGAAGTGCCAGCGCCAGCGCTACCTCGGTTCCTGTTCCGCTCCCCAGAACAAAACCAGTACATAATGCGCTTCCCAGAGTGATTTCCGGCATACCGGAATGTGCGCCGATTCCCACCAGTCCCATACTGAGCAGTTCAAACTGCGCTCCTATTATCATTCCTTCTACCGGGTTCCCGTAAATGAATCCTACCAGTGTTCCAACGATTAATGGACGCTGTATCATCGTCATTCCGAAAATACGGTTATCAATTTTACATATTCCCGCGATCAGCGCCACTAAAAAAGCCTTCATAAACATATGGTTATCCCTCCTGATTTTTCAATGCCTTTACAAGAAGCTTCTCAAGATTTACGAATTTGTCACTGGGCGTCGGAAGCATTCCCACTGCCACTCCTGTTTTTATCACTTCAAGAAGTGCTTTCATGTCCTCATTTGTCAAATTCAGATTATCTGTAATATACTCCGCCTTTTTTCTCACTCCTCCGATGGTCAGACGCTGTACGTCCTTTACGCCCTTGCATACCTTCGCCGCATCCTGCGGGTCGCTGACCAATGCCATAATCTTATACTTCTGATTCTCCGGTGCGTTTAAAAAAGCAATTCCATCCTCCACGCTTCGGAAGCCATATTTCACCCCCGGCGGAACTGCCATTTTCAAAGCTTTTTTCCTGAGCTCGTTTTTTACAACCTCATCGTTGATTACTAAAAGTACGTTTGCATCCAGAAACCTTGTCCATGATATAGCAACCTGTCCGTGAATCAGACGGTCATCCAAATGCAGTGCCTTTATCATAGTTCATCCTCCTCTCCCGGCTGTGCAATCCGGTTCACATACCTGACGCCTTCTTTTCCTACGTTTTCCAGATATGCAGCCAATTCCTCTGTCTGCATATCCTTCGGTGCTAAAAGCGCTTCCAGCACCATGCCCAGATTCATGCCCGCAACCAGATACAGCTTCTTAGCGGACAGATATTCCGTCAGAATGTTATTCACATTTCCTCCAAACACATCTGTCAGCGCTATGATTTCATCTCCGGCTTCAAATCCGGAAAGAATCTGCTCAACCTGTGTCCGGATGCGTTCGCCTGAATCCTCTCTTGCGACCATTATGGTTTTTACCGGACTTATCAGTGCACTTCCACAGATAAACGAAGCACTTTCCAGTATAGCTCCTGCTAATGGGCCATGGGAAGCTAACAGCAGATGCCTCATCCCACCATCCTCCCTTCTTTTTATTGATATTTACATTTATTTGTAATATATATACATTATTGGCGATTTTACATTTCTTTCCTCTACATATGTATATATATTTATGTAGGTTCATTATAACATACTCATACTTTTTTGCAATATTTTTTTACATTTTTCATACTTTTTTATACATTTAAAAGAAACATCTTTTGTTTCACGACAAACGCATGAGTAAATAAATTGTGAACACGCTCCTTTTCTGA
>NZ_QUEH01000030.1:9564-10823 GCF_003477935.1 Clostridium sp. AF32-12BH
CACGACAAACGCATGAGTAAATAAATTGTGAACACGCTCCTTTTCTGATAAAATTAAAAGAAAAGGGGCGTTGATACATGCAGGAATTATTAGATTGGCTGGAATACATAAAAGATGATCGTCAGCAAAGGAAAGTTCGTCATACATTAAAGGACATTCTTGTTATTGTGTTGTTTGCAACATTAGCAAATGCAGATGACTGGGTAGAAATGGCATTATTTGCAGAAAATTATCAGGATTATCTTCGCAAATATATAGAGTTAAAAAACGGAATACCATCTCATGATACAATAAGACGCGTAATGGGAATGATATCACCAGAAATCCTGCAGCAGCTCTATGGAAAATGGCAGGATCGTTTAAATCAGGACGATGGGGAACTGTTGAAGAAGATCATCTGTATCGATGGAAAAACCATGCGTTCCAATAAAAGAGGAGATGGGAAGGCGGCCCACATTGTATCAGCATGGAGTAAGGAGGATGGTTTTTGCCTTGGTCAAAAAGCAGTTGAAGAAAAAAGCAATGAGATCGTAGCGATCCCGGAATTGCTGGACAAGATCCAGATAAAAGGCCAGATCGTAACAATCGATGCAATGGGAACGCAGACTGCAATAGCGGAGAAAATAAAGAAAAAACGGGCAGACTATGTGCTGGCATTGAAGAGAAATCAAAACAGTCTGTATGAAGATGTACAAGAATACTTTTCAGACGAAGAGTTCCAAAAAGAGATCCGTGAAAGAGGTAATTACAAAAAAACCCAGGAAAAAGCACATGGTCAGATCGAGATAAGGGAGTATTATCAGACAGAGGATATAAAGTGGTTAAGCCAAAAAAAGAAGTGGAAAGGACTGTCCAGCATCATAATGGAAAAGAAAACCCTGAAGAAGGAAGGCAATACAGCCATAGAGTATCGTTATTTCATTAGCAGTTTGAGGGCAGATATCGAACAGGTCAGCCGTGCAGTTAGAGGACACTGGAGTATAGAAAGCATGCACTGGTATCTGGATGTAACCTTCCGGGAAGATGCGAACACAACAATAGATAAGCTGGCAGCACAAAATTTGAATATCATAAGGAAATGGAGCCTGAGTATTTTGAAACCGGCACAGATGACAAGGCATAAGCTGTCGATGAGAAAGAAAAGGTTTGTAGTTAGTTTGCACCCGATTCAATATCTGGAAGAACTTTTAGAAGCTTAAAAAAATGAAATATAGTAAAAAAAGAATTGACAGGGGATAATCATTCATGCGTTTGTCGTG
>NZ_QUEH01000031.1:0-9114 GCF_003477935.1 Clostridium sp. AF32-12BH
AACTGATGATGGTGGAGAGATTTATTTATCGCCATTTGAAAAATAGAGAAATTGTAAAATTAAAGAAAAAAGAAATGCACAGTTCTTAGCTTATCGGGAACTGTGCATTTTTGTAAATAAATACTTTTAATTAGCCGATTACGGCGTCCTCTGCTGTAAAATGTTCCAGAGAATTTTCTTTTACCTGTATGCAGATATAAGTAATTCCGGAAATATCGGATGCAAAAAACTGACGCTTTGCAGCAGGTGCGATTTTTAGCCAGTCTCCAGTTGAAAGGCTGATTTCTTCTCCATCAATTATGGCTTTGCCGTTACCTGAAAGAATTCCATAGATTTCCTCATTTTCTTTATGAGAATGAACAAATGGGACATTTGCTCCTGCAGGTAGTTCGTTTAAACTGATTTCTGCACCTGTTAAAGACAACTTTTCATGCAGTTCAATTCGGTTTTCCTTTCCAATAGTTGTTTTTGTGTAATTTGTCATAATAATACCTCCATAGTTGATTTGTAGTTTCTGGTTGCTTGGTATTAGTATAGTGTGAGACACATACAAAAACAAGTACGCACCTTTTTGTAACTGTACACTCAAAATTGAATGTGTTACAATAGACTCGGAGGTGAGAATTATGCGAGCAAAAGAAGAATTACCGGAATGCCCAGTTGCAACAGCGGTATCTCTCATCGGAGGAAAATGGAAACTGCTGATTTTGCGTAACTTGAAAGAGCGCCCATGGAGATTCAATGAGCTACAACGAAGTATAGATGGTATTTCACAAAAGGTTTTGACAGATAGTTTAAGACAAATGATGAGTGATGGACTGGCATATCGCCACGATTACCATGAGCAGCCACCGAGAGTCGAATACGGATTAACGGAACTCGGAACAAAAATGCTTCCAATTGTTAATTCACTTGCTGACTTTGGTAACTACTATAAATCACTTATTGAACAGAATTAAGTACGTTAGTATTTGAAAAGTTCGAACAATCGGAATTGACAGAGGTAATGAACTAGGTCTTAACGAAGAGGAGAAATAGTTAACAAAGAGAGGTGCATATGCTATGCCAGGTATACTCGTGGTTGAAGATGATGAAAATTTAAATCGTGGAATTACATTCTCACTGAAAAAATCCGGATATGAGGTTTTTTCAGCAGAATCAATGAAAAAAGCGAAAAGAATTGCAAGTGATAATAATGTGGATGTTACCATTTGTGATGTGAATCTTCCGGATGGGAATGGACTGGAATTTGTAAGGTGGATGAGATGCAATTATAATACATACATTATTTGTCTTACAGCACTAGATCAGGAGATGGATCAGGTCATGGGATATGAAGCAGGGGCAGATGATTATATTACAAAGCCGTTTAGTCTTTCGGTACTTCTTTTGAAAATAGAAGCACATTTCCGCCGCAGACAGGAGAAAACGGAAGCCGGAAAGATGATTTCGGGAGATATCGTATTTATCGCAGGAGAAATGAAAGTCCTGATAAAGAGTCGTGAAATCAGTCTGACAAAAACGGAGTTGAAAATGCTGACTTTTTTTCTTCAGAATCCGAAACAGATTCTTTCAAAAACACAAATATTGGAAAATGTGTTTGATCTGGAAGGGGATTTTGTGGATGAAAATACAATCGCTGTCAATATCAGAAGACTCCGTGAGAAAATCGAAGACAATCCGGCTGCACCAGTCTATATAAAGAATATCAGAGGTCTTGGGTATATATGGAATCAGGAGGTAAGGCAGTGACAAAGAGATATCGCAAGAAGATTACAGTAGTGCTCTCCTTGGTATTACCTGTCATATTATTGTTTGCAATATTAAATTGCTTTACCACGTATGTGTTTTATGAAGATTATAAATATAAAATGAATCTTATGACAGAAATTGCAGCAAAGGAAAAATTTTCCGGGCTGGATGCTGTTTCGGAATTGCTTAAGGATAAGGATATTGAAACCAACGAACAGGGAAGGCGATTATTGGAGCAATATGGATACTGGGGAAATAAAGGGAATGTGTTTTATTCGCAATTCCGGCATCAGGTTATGGTGACCGGTGCTGTAAGCACTGTGATATGCGTGCTTCTTTTGATTATTTTATTTTATTGGAAGAAGACAGAAGATGCGTGTCATCAGAAAATTTTAGACCAGTTAGAAGAAATTCTGATCAGATTCCGTGAAAATAAATTTGATGATTTACTGAAAACGGAAAATCATGCAGAACTGGAAAAATTGAATGACCAGCTTGAAGCAATCGGACATCATATTCAGTTGCTAAAGGAAGAAGCACGGGAAGAAAAAGAGAGCACGAAAGAAATGGTTTCTGATATCTCTCACCAGTTAAAGACACCGGTTGCAGCTTTGGATACATGTTTTAGTGTGCTGATGCAGAATGACTTAAGTGCCACAGAACAGGAGGAGTTTCGTATCCGTTGTCGGAGTGCTCTGGATGGACTGGAGACATTATTGCAGTCGCTTCTTGAAATATCCAAGATGGAAACTGGACTGATTCAGATTAATAAGAAAAAACTTCCGCTTATGGATACTGTCATATCTGCTGTGAACCGTATTTATCCCAAAGCGGATGAGAAAGAAATTGAATTTGTTTTTGAATATGAAAAAGAGATGGAAACATGCACGATTATGCAGGATAAAAGGTGGCTTGGTGAAGCGGTGATCAACGTTCTGGATAATGCGGTCAAGTACAGTCCGGGTGGTTCAAAAATATTTATCCGGTTACAAAAAAGAAACGATCTTGTAAGAATGGAAATTGAGGATCAGGGAATTGGTATTCCGCAGAATGAGTATCACAAAATTTTTCAACGATTTTACAGAGAAAGTTCCCGGGAGGTCATGGAAAAGAGTGGTACAGGAATCGGACTTTTTCTATCGAGAGAAATTATCGAAAAACACGGAGGTACGATCACGGTAACCTCCGGCAAAAAGAAAAAAGGAAGCACGTTTGTGATTCAATTACCATATGTTGGTTAAATTTTAAGTGAGCAGATATCTTACAATTCTGTAAGACTTCTGCTCGTTTTTTGAAAGTGAAATGAAAGATTGTCCTGATACAATTTGGATGTAGAATGAAAAGGAGGCAACACATGAGTGTGATATTAGAAACCAAGCAGCTTTGTAAGTTTTATGGCACAGGTGAGAATCAGGTCAAAGCGGTCAATCAGGTGGACATTCAGATTGAGCAGGGAGAATTTGTCGCAATTGTTGGAAAGTCAGGTTCCGGTAAAAGTACATTACTTCATATGCTTGGAGGGCTTGATACCCCGACAAAAGGCAGTGTTACTTTAGCAGGGAAAGATTTATACAGGATGAAAGAAGATGCTCTTGCTGTTTTCCGCAGAAGAAAAATCGGATTTGTTTTTCAGGCATTTAATCTGGTTTCATCTGTTAATGTATGGGAAAATATTGTACTGCCACTGGGGCTGGATGGAAGAAAAGTGGATGAAGCGTATGTAAATGATATTATTGCAACTCTGGGGATTGAAAACCGGATTTATAATCTGCCAAATCAGTTATCCGGAGGACAGCAGCAGAGAGTAGCAATTGCAAGAGCACTGGTGAATCGTCCGGAAATTATATTTGCGGATGAGCCGACAGGCAATCTTGATTCTAAGACCAGTGATGAGGTAATCGCTCTGCTTAAGATGACAGCAAAAAAATATGGACAGACAATTGTAATGATTACCCATGATGATGAAATTGCACAGGTCGCTGACCGTATTCTGGTGATTGAGGACGGACAGGTGGTGGATTTCAGATGAAGACAATAAGCAGGATTGCATATAGCAATGACAAAAGGAACAGGACAAGAAGTATACTGATCATGATGGCAATCTGTCTGGCCACGATGCTGCTTGTTATCATCAGTACTGTGGGAAATGGGGTAATTCATTTACAGAAAAGTCAGGCGGCAGGATCATATGGAAGCAATTATGGTCTGTTTGTTTCCGCAGACGGATCGCAGTTAAAAGAAGTAAACCGCCGTGCGGAAATAGATGCTACAGGCACTATGTGCACCGAAGGTATCATAAAAGGCAATGAAAAAGGCGGGTTTGTCTGCATGGATGAGACTGCAAGAAAAATGCTTCCTTATAATAAAGAATATGAGTTGAAGGAAGGAAAGTATCCGGAAAAAATGCAGGAAATTGCCGCAGGAAGAGCATTTTTTCGTGCAATGGGGTATGGTGATGTAAAGATCGGAGATACGGTTACACTGGATTACCGCGCAGGGATGCAGTCAGAATATAAGCCGGAAGAATTTGTTGTCAGCGGAATCCTATATGATCGGGATGAGTATACCATCGAGGCATCTTATGTTGCTTTCGGGTCACAGGAGTTTTATGATGAGCACGTCGCAGAGAATGACAGACAGTATAATATTTATTTTACTTTAAATGATTCTGCAAATGTATCTATGAATAATATTGATTCGGTTATAAAGCAGATTGCAGCAGCTTGTGGGATCGAAGAAAAAAACGTTATAGTCAATGATCTCTATTTGCAATGGGTCTTGCAGCCGAGTTATGAAACGATTGCGGTATGCGAGGTTTTGATTCTTGCAATTGTACTTTTCTCTGTTGTGGTCATTTATAATATTTTTCAGGTCGGTATTGCCAACAAGATACAGGAGTATGGAAAAATCAAGGCTCTGGGAGCAACAAAAAAGCAGATGAAACAACTGATCTTCAGAGAGGGCATTTTTTTGACAATTTTTTCAATACCGGTTGGATTGCTTCTGGGCTTTCTGATTGCAAAATGCGGTTTTAACTGGTTGGTAGAACAGGGGAATCTTGTATCAACCGGAACTGACTCTATGGGAGTCCAAAATCAGCAGGTGTCACTGTTTTCCCTGCCTGTTATGCTTCTATGTATTTTCGTATCATTTCTTACCGTTGCTTTGGCACTGCGTAAACCAATGAAAATTGTTTCACGGATTTCACCTATCGAAGCAACACGGTATTTAGAAAATGCAGAAACACACAAAAAAGGAAAACGAAATGGCAGAAAAAATGTCACCGTGTTTTCTATGGCAATGGCAAATGTAATGGGTAACCAAAAAAGAACCATTGGTACCATCCTCACACTGGGGCTTTCCTGCGCATTGTTTGTGATTATTTCTAATTATGTGGGAAATATTGACACGGAGCATGAAGCACGTCTTTCCGTTAATCATGGACAATTTGAACTGCAGCTTGACTATTCTGCTGAGTATGATGAAAGATATCCGGAGAATAATCTGGATACGATTCTGACGGATGATCCATTGAATGATTCGCTGATTGAAGAAATCAAAAGCATTCCGGGAGTGACAGATGTCATGACGAGAGAGATTGTCTCTGTAAATCTGAACGGAACAAGATTTCCGGCTGCTGTTGTGAGTAAAAAGGATTTTGATTTTATGCGCCAGGACGGGGATATTGGCTCTATGGACTATGATCAGGCGGTAAAGAATGGTGAAATTTTCTTTGGTTGGTCGATGTGGATGGAACAAGATGGATATGCTCCGGGTGAATCCATTGCATTTGACTTTGAGAATGGAAGTGGAACCTATACCTATCAGGGAAAGATTGCAGGATCCTTTGTAAGTGCGGACACTTACCTTGTCATTCCGGAAGGCGTATACCGTTCCATGAATCCGAGAGGAGCAGCCTATGGCTATCTGTGGGTGGACTGTGACAAAAAAGATGTGGCATCTGTGGAGCAAAATCTGAATACATTGATTTCTAATACTTCGCATATAAAAATGGATACTTATCATGCGCAGTTACAATCTGCAGAATTCTCAGCTCGCACGATGAAGCTTGGCTGTTATCTGTTTATAGCGGTTGTAGGATTCATCGGTTTTATGAATATGGCAAACACCATGATCATGAATATTACGACAAAAAAGCAGGAATATGGTGTATTACAGGCTGTGGGTATGACAAATAAACAATTAAATTTATGTCTGCAGTTACAGGGACTGATTTTTACGGTTGGCACCATATGTGTAGCACTTGTCGTTGGTCTGCCACTTGGCTACGTGCTCTTTGCCTATGCAAAGCATAATGGGATATTTGGAATGAATGTCTATCATGTTCCAATTACACCAATTCTTGCTATGATTTTGCTGGTCAGCCTTTTGCAGATTGTGCTTTCCTGCGTTTTAAGCAGTAATCTGAAAAAGGAAACGCTGGTAGAAAGAATAAGGTATCAGGGATAGCAAGTATTGCTGGGATATCCTCAGTATCATAACAGGAGACCGTTTCAAGTTTTGTGTAAACGCTAAAAACTGATATAAGATTTGTGAATAGTTACAAATGGGCAGAGCCGATTTTCCGGATTCTGCCCATATCTGCATTATACAGGAGTTTTTGGGCATGTCAATAAGACCTGCCCAAAACAAGCTGGTTTTACAGGTTGTGTCCGATCAGACGCTCTTCAAAATAGATTTCAAGCTGGGAGTGGATCTGCCCCCAGTCCTGCCTATGTCCGGTCCATTTTTCGTGATATCCATAGTTGCCAGATACAGCATTTTCAAAAGGCTGTCATCTGACGGAAAAACGGTCTTGCTTTTGGTCACTTTCCGAAGCTGACGATTGAATCCTTCAATGGCATTTGTGGTGTAAATTAGACGTCTTACTGCCTCCGGATATTTGAAGTATGTTGACAGGGTTGCCCAGTTATCATGCCAGGATTTATAGATTTTCGGGTACTTGGAATCCCATTTATCTTTGAACAATTCTAACTCATTTAAAGCTGCTTCTTCCGTTGGAGCCGCATATACAAGCTTCAGATCAGCCATCAGCTTTTTGATGTCTTTGTAGGAAACAAACTTCGTTGAATTACGGATCTGATGAATAATACACTGCTGGATTTCTGTTTTTGGATAAACAGCTTCAATTGCCTGTGGAAATCCATTTAGTCCATCCACACATGCTATCAGAATATCTTCAACTCCGCGGTTCTTTAGTCCATTCATGATGGAGAGCCAGAACTTGGCACTTTCGTTTTCTCCAACATACATACCAAGAACGTCCTTTTTTCCGTTAATATCAATGCCAAGAGCAATGTAGACTGCACGTTTTACAATGCGTCCTTCACTTCGGACATGATAGTGGATAGCATCCATAAATACGACAGCGTACACTTCTTCCAACGGACGTTCCTGCCATTCTTTTACAATTGGAAGGATTTTATCCGTAATCCGGCTGATGGTACTGTCAGAAATATCAATATCATACAGTTCCCGCATGTGAGATTCGATATCTCCGGTAGTCATTCCCTTTGCATACATGGAAAGGATTTTTTCTTCCATGTCCTGAGTCACAGTATTCTGATATTTTTTGATTAGCTGAGGCTCATACTCACCGTTACGATCTCTTGGAATTGCTACATCCATATCTCCATAGCTTGTGTGCATAGTTTTGCTGGAATGACCGTTTCTGCTGTTGTCTGTTTCTTTGTTACGATAATCATACTTGGAATATCCTAATTCTTCATCCAATTCCTCATCCAAAGCACCTTCCAGAAGAACAGACATCATGTCACGCATGATACTGTTTACATCGGTGCCGTCTTTGATGCTGATATCATTATTCTTCAGATAATCACGCATCATTTCTCGCATTGCTGCTTTTTGTGGGCTGTCTTTTCTTCTTGCCATAACAATAACCTCCAAACTGAGTAATTTTATCTTACATCAGTTTGGAGGTTTACACAAACTTTGGGATGCTCCCCATAACAGGAATTAAAAGCACTTGGTTTCAAAAAGTTTTGTACTTTTGACAAAATGCAACCGATTTTTCATCAATTATAATAAATTTGATTAAGCAGCCTGTGTGTAATGAAGCATACAGGTTGCTTGCATTTTATAACTCTAATGAATCTTCTGTATCTACCCACATCTGTAAATTGCCCTCAAGATATAATCTCGCATATTCAAGTGGTTCATCGACTGCAAGTGAAGTCAATGCACAGTCTGATCCGGGTGTGGTTTTTAAATCCTTTTCGGCTTCCCAGCAGTCAATGCGAAGCATATAGCCGGCACTGGTATAAACATCAATACTGTTGCACTGTAGATTGTATTCTGCAAATATTGTTCTCATCGTATCCCATCTCCTTATTATTCAATCAATCATTAGCTATAAAAATTAAGAAGCATTTCAATCAGTTCACCATGTCAGTTTTATTTTGTGTTATACTGTTTTATATAATTTTTTTGGTCTCCGCTGCCGCTTCGGTCGGCACAGAGCAGAGGTCCACCGGACCTCTTGTGCCCTTGTATTTTCCCTTATCAGAGTTCGTAAACTTATATGGGAAGATATAACACAAGGGAAACAATAAGGGAAAGCTCACCTGCGACAAATCCAGTGTTTTCAAGGGCTTGCGGAGAATTTAATAACAAAATATAACAGTTATTAAATCTCTTAAAACAGGTGAAATCTCAATCGGAAGTTGTAGGAGGAAATTTTTAATGAATATAACAGTTTATCTTGGGGCAAACGAAGGAAATGACCCATGCTTACGAAAAGCAGTTGAGGAATTGGGGGCATGGATTGGAAACAGTGGAAATGCACTTGTTTACGGTGGTTCTAAAGGTGGTTTAATGGGAGCATTGGCAGACAGTGTATTGAAGGCAGGCGGTGATGTTACGGGTGTTGAGCCGAATTTTTTTATTGAAAATGAGTTTCAACATGATGGACTGACAAAACTGATTGTGACTAAGGATATGTCTGAGAGAAAAAACAAAATGATTGAGTTAGGAGAAGCCTTTATTGCCTTCCCGGGCGGCACGGGAACATTGGAGGAAATTGCAGAGGTAATGTCGAATGTGTCTTTGAAACATCTGGAGGCACCCTGCATTCTCTACAACCTGAACGGTTACTACGATGATTTGAAAGCACTTCTAAATCATATGATTGAAAAAGGATTATCTTCTAACGAGCGACAGGAGGGAATCTTTTTTGTTGAAAATCTGGATGATATAAAGCGAATCTTGAGACGGGCATAACTTATGTTTGCACAGTAAAATGGAGTTGCATTAGCGAAAGACAGAGCACGATCAATTCCAGTTGTGCGCCCAGCTAAGGGTGTGTAGTCAAGCCGGTGGGAA
>NZ_QUEH01000032.1:0-8056 GCF_003477935.1 Clostridium sp. AF32-12BH
AGGAGTTTTACTGTCAACAGTTTGTATGTCTAAGTAGAAGTGAATTCCGATTTCTCAGTTTCAAAAACTTGAAGTTGTCACCATGTTCATCACTTATTTATACACGTTTGTAAATAATGGGATCATCGTATCCAAAAGTCCGCTTTCCGTTAACTTCTATAATTTCAGATACTTCCAAACAACTATCAGAAAACTTTTCCCAAAGCTTAAATGTCATTACTGGTGAAAACTGACTTGTGCTGCCTCCCTCCCAGATGCCATCATTTTCATGATAAAGTGCCGGAGTAAACTTTTTAGATTTTTTCAGTTCACTATAATCAACATTTTTCATAGAATCATATGAGAATGTATTTTTGTCTTCTCCTTCCGGAATCTCATAGGAGGAAAGTAAAATTCCATCTTCATTTTCTGTAATAAGGAAAAGGTGCGGTGATGCATGACGGTTACCATTGGTCTCATAGTAACTTTCTTCAACAACAAATTTTCCATTGAAATCTTGAGGAATATTATTTATTTTGTCATTGCAGACTGTATTTACATGCTTAGCATAAGGATATATTTTTCCTGTTGCCTGCATCATATTAAACTGCTCTTTGTTATCAAAATGTCCCGTCATCATACCAATAAAATTATCAAGTTTCATCATTTTATTTTACCTCCATAAATTCCGATTGAGATTTCACCTGTTTTAAGAGATTTAATAACTGTTATATTTTGTTATTAAATTCTCTGTAAACCCTTGAAAACACTGGATTTGTCACAGGTGAGCTTTCCCTTATTGTTTCCCTTGTGTTATATCGTCCCATCAGTGTTTATGAACTCTGATAAGGGCAAATACAAGGGCAAAAAATTATATAAAACAATATAACATAAAATAAAAGTGACATGGTGGACTGATTGAAATGCTTCTTAATTTTTGCTACTAATGATTGATTAAATGATAAGGAGATGGGATACGATGAGAACAATATTTGCAGAATACAATCCACAATGCAACAGCATTGATGTTTATACCAGTGCGGGATATATGCTCCGCCTTATTTAGCGGAATATCCACATTAATATGTTTCAGGTTATGAACATGTGCATTTCGAATTTTAATCACATTCGGATGATTCTGTTCCTTCATTTTCTTATCCTATTATACGGCAAAAGCGTATTGCCGGTCGTATAAACCACAACACGCTTTTGCCTTTATAAAGCTACTTTGTTATACAATACTCATAAACCATTCCACCGTTTCTGGTGAATAATGAGAAAAGAACAAACTCTTTCCATGTTTTGCTCCGATCTCTTTCAGTACCGGAGTATTGAAGAAATCATTTTTTCCTTCTGCAAACGGTCC
Source organism: Clostridium sp. AF32-12BH (assembly GCF_003477935.1). Taxonomy (NCBI): domain Bacteria; kingdom Bacillati; phylum Bacillota; class Clostridia; order Eubacteriales; family Clostridiaceae; genus Clostridium; species Clostridium sp. AF32-12BH. The sequence goes on from NZ_QUEH01000032.1 coordinate 1,346, forward strand.
CCAGCTCATAATCTGTGTATTATGTTTTGCAAGATATTCACGAGCCACTTTCTGCTGCTGGAACACATGTGTTTCCACCTGATTTACCGCAGGAACAACTTCTGCGAAATGTACAATGTCGATATAACGATCCGGATAGAAGTTTGAAACGCCGATTGCACGTGCCTTGCCTGCTTTATAGGCTTCCTCCATTGCACGGTATGTTCTGTAATAATCGCCAAATGGCTGATGAATCAAAAGCAAATCCACATAGTCTGTTTTCAGTTTCTTCAAGGATTCCTCAATCGAAGCCTTTGCTTTTTCATATCCTGCATTGCTGATCCAGATCTTTGTGGTAATGAAAAGTTCCTCTCTTGGCAGACCGCATTTTACAATTGCCTGACCTACGCCTTCTTCATTGCCATATGCCTGAGCAGTATCAATGCTGCGATATCCGTTTTTAATTGCAGTAAGCACGCAGCTCAGAGCAGACTCTGAAAGGACGGAAACGGATTCCCTTAACTGATCCTGAAGTAAATGTTACCTATCACCTGATTAGTTCCGCTAAGAGTACTATTTTACAATCTGTTTCGCCCACTTTTGAATTTCGTTATCAGAAGTAATCTGTTTTTCTTCATTAAAGCGTACATTGAGTCCCGCATGAACCGTTTTTTTTAGACATAAACCAATAAAATATAACACAAAATGCTAAAGCAAACACAACACCAAAAACATTTTGAATCACTCTAAGACTAACCGCTCCTTGTAGTCCATAAGTCTCTGCAGCAATGGCTAAAGCACCAAATGTGTTAAATACTGCCTGCCAGCCATATTGTGCTGAAAATCCTACACCGATTCCACCAAGAATTCCTATATATGCATAGATTGACGAAGGAAGCAGAAAATATAATACTGTAAAACATATAACACCTGCAATATTTCCGACAATCCTTTTACGGACTCTGTAGTGCATATCTTCCATAAACGGCAAAATCGTGGACATGGCCGCAATACCAGCCCACATTGCACGTGGCATATTACAAAGTTCTGCAATGCAAAGGACAATCGGTACGCATAAAATCTGACATATCTGCCATTTTGTTCTGGAAGAAGTGATATCAAATTCTTGTATCAGATCTTTCAGATTTCTTTTATAGGTTCTGTTTTTATGATTTCGATAAAATACGAAGCAGGTAAGTGCTGCACCTAAAGCCATTCCGACTAATCGCATCTGATAGCTTTTTCCCGTAACATCATAACCATATAGCAGTAGATACCCAAGAACCAATGTAGATTGATTAAACATGAATGGATTATGGCATCCGAACAGAATCAACACAGCCAGTGCCGCAATATTTAACAGCATTCCCAATACCGGTGAAAACTGATTTGCTAAATGCGGACATACAGTCATAATTACAAAGAACAAAGCCAAAAGCATCGTAGATTGTCCGGTGTGGATCCCCAGATCCGCATTCCGAAACACCATGAGACATAATAAGACTACTACACCTACAATGCTGTTCTCATTTCCAAATAGGATACTGAAAATACTAACAAAGAAAAAACAAAATGCCATTGTAGCAGCTATCTTCACCAGATATACCCACATATGATATAATTTTTCTTTTAGTGTTTCACTCTTTTTCAACAGGTTTTTAGAACCTGCCTGATTTAACTGCAACTCCTGATAAAATGTCATGTAATTCCTCCTCTATCTGTTTTTCTTAAACTTATATGGCCTCATCTTTCTGTATTGGAAGCTCTACAACAAATCTGCATCCACCATATTCACGGTTTTCTGCTTTGATTGTTCCTCCGGCACTATCTACAATCCGTTTTACAAGTGCAAGACCTAGGCCATTTCCTTCTGCTTTATGAGATCCATCTACCTGATAGAACTTGTCAAATATTCTAGATTTTACATCATCCTCTATTCCTGGTCCTTCATCTTCCAGAATGAACTTAACAGAATCCTGTTCTTGTTTCAGAAACATCGTAATTGTCCCCTTTGAAGGACTGAACTTAATCGCATTATCCAAAAGATTTATCCAGATATGCATAAAAAGTCCTTCATTCCCAGTATATTTAACTTCCTCCAATTCTACCTGAAAACCAATTTCTTTTTCTGTCCATTTTGTTTCCAATGAAAGAAATGCCTGGCGGATCTGTTCATCCAGACGATATTCTGTTTTTTTCATTGGTATATTCTGATTCTCTAACTTGGATAACAGCAAAATATTACCAACCAATCCGGAAAGTCTTTGGGTGTTAAATAAGATTTTTTCTACATATTCCTCTTGATCCGGAGACAGTTCTTCTCCCTGAAGCAGCATTGTATATCCTTCAATGGCATTAATCGGGGTCTTAAACTCATGAGAAACATTAGATACAAAATCCATCTGCAGCACCTCTGTTGCACGAAGTTCTTTTGTCATAACGTTAAAACTTTGATAAGATTCTCCAACTTCTGCGATACGGCTGTTCGTTTCCAAATGCTGTTCAAAATCTCCCTGAGAAACTTCCTTCATTGCTTTACTAAGTCTGGTAATTGGTTCCAGTAACTTTGCATTGATAAAGGAAGTGATCAGCCCTGCAATCAATGTATTGAAAATCAAAAGCCAGCCAAGCACAGGTATGCTGCCCGGCAGATTAAAAAAATGATTCAAAAAAGCAAATAATAAAGCAGATATGACTGTTGAAAATACAAGTGCCAGCCAGATTGCACCAGTCAGACAGGATCGGATCCGCAATCCTTTTTCTTTCTTTTGTTCCATTATTTTTTCACCACCTTGTATCCAATTCCACGCATTGTTACGATTTCAAAATCAGGGTTATCTTTCAAACGCTCCCTGATTCTTCCTATATGTACCTCTATCGTATGTGGGTCTGCCTCCGTCTCGTATCCCCATACTTCATCCATCAACTGTTGTTTTGTAAATGTTCTGCCTGGCGATGCTGCAAGCTTATATAAAAGCAGGAATTCTTTTTTAGGCAAAACAAGACTTTCCTTATCAGTTGTAACCGTCATTGCATCATAATCAAACTCTGTTGAACCGATCACAATTTTGTGTTCATTCAGTATCTGTGCACGGCGAAGCAGTGCTCCGACTCTTAAAACCATTTCATTCACATTTACCGGTTTTACCATATAATCGTCACTTCCCGAAAGAAATCCCTGGCGCATATCATCAAAGGAACCTTTCGCAGTGATCATAAGTACCGGTATCTGATATCCTGCTGAACGGAGTTCCGACACCAGTTCATAACCATCCATAACCGGCATCATAATATCGGAAATGATCAGATCAATATACTCTTTATCCAATATTTCTAATGCCAGTGCTCCATCCGATGCACTTTTGACCTGATATCCATTCTTCTCAAGCACTTTTTGGAATAGCTGGCTTAATTCTTTATCATCTTCTACAATTAATATTTGAAACATGATCTTCTTCCTCCTTTATCAGAACAGATATCTTGCCCATCCAAGCAGATGCTGTACCAAAAGTACGTTTCTCTGACGCTTCTTTGTCAATTCAATTGGCTCTACATGATACGGATCACGATAGGTTCCATCTTCCAATACCTGTCGGGACACTCTTTCATATTCCATCATGCCTTCTTCCAACTGTTTATTAATCTCTTTGCTACGTATTACAAGCATCAGTTCCGTATCCAGATACGTGCTTCTCATATCCATGTTAAAGGAACCGATTACGGATAGATCATCATCAATCAGGATGCTTTTTCCGTGGTAAGAATAGCCGCCTTCATACTCCCAGATATCAATTCCTGTATTTAAAATTCTGTTTCTGTTTCTCGCATAATCAGCAGAACCAAACGGATTTCCATTGTTGGCAACCGAATTGGTCATGATAGAAAAATCCGGAACTCTCTCCGCAATCTCTTTCCATGTATTATACATCATATCATTGCAGATAATATATGGTGTATGAATTTTCACGCGCTCTTTTGCATTTTTCATTAGTTCTCCCAGTTGATACCAGACTACTGGTTCCTTGGGACCTGTGTGGATAGGATTTGACACTAATGCAATCTTTTCTGTCTCAAAAGTTTCGTCCGTGTAATCGGTATCGCAGATTCTTTCCTTATTCTCTTCAAAATATTTCTGATAGCCGTTCTGCAGCTCTAAAACTGCGTTCTTTACAGATTTTCTATTTGCCAGTTTTTTATTGTCATGAAAATAACCACTGTCTTCTTGTTCCCATATCGTTTCAAAATACTCTAACAACTGGTTAACTGAATTTTCTTTCTCAGGTTCATCGCAAACCACTAACACATCTCTGTCATAGTTCTTATGTCCCGGAAAATCACCCAGGAAATAATTGTATGTATTTCTTCCACCAAGAATATATGTCTTACCATCTGCAATCAAATATTTATCATGCATTCTCCCCATCATCTTCCATGGTTTCAACGGATTGGCCTTATTATACAGTTTAATTTCAACATTCTCATGGGAAGATAATCCATAGAAATACGGATTGCCTTCCATATCAACCCAGCTCTCCATTCCATCTACTAACAGACGAACATGCACACCTCTGTCTGCCGCATCATGCAGTGCTCCTAAGATCAATTTTCCACTTTCATCTGATTGAAATGCAAAAGTAGAAAGAATAATGTCTTCTTTTGCATTTCGGATCAAACGCACTCTTTGTAAAAGTGCTTCTGGATTTTTTTCTATGATCACTGCTCGTTCCATATTCTCGCTGCGTTCGTTCCACGAATCATTTTGTGTTTCTTTTTTGATGGTATTAGACACTTCTGGCTGTTTTTTATATGCAATACAGATTCCAAATAATTCATAAAAAGCCACACATAAAAAAATTGACAGTATAACAAGAAGGATTTTACATATTTTATACTTTTTCATTGTACATCACCTGATTCCTTTTTATTTCATACTTATACAATACAAAGTCAATCTCAATTTAACCTCAACAAGGTTTGTTTTTTCATCAATGCAAAATCTTCCTTGTACAACAGACTGTTAGATATAGCAAAAACGGCCTTTCAAAAACAGTTAACTTCTAAATCAACTGTTTTTTGAAAGGTCGTTTCATCAGATTCTTATAGCAATCCAGCAAATAATCTCATAAATAATTGTCCCAGTCGCAAATATGCACTTTGTCCGGTTTGATATTGGTCTGTCACATCACGACATTCTCCCATCGTTCTTATCAGATCATTTTTTATTTCCACAACTGCCTGACAATCTGCCATAAAACAGCCGTTTTCAAAATGGTGATATAAACTTCGATAATCCAGATTAATTGTTCCACAAGTTGCCATACAGTCATCTGCCACACTCATTTTTGCATGACAGAAACCAGGAGTCCACTCATAAACACGAACACCATGTTTAACCAATCCATGATAAAAAGAACGAGTTATATTATAAATGAATTTTTTATCAGGGATACCAGGTGTGATAATTCTTACGTCTACCCCTCGCTTAGCAGCCAGACATAACGCATGCGTCATTTCATCTGTTATGATTAGATATGGAGTCATAAACCAACAATATTTTTCAGCTTTATTTATCATACTGATATAAACTTCTTCTCCTACTTGCTCATTATCCATAGGGCTGTCTGCATAAGGTTGAACAAACCCAGTTTGCTGTGCCGCATAATCATAGTGGAAAAGGTATTTACTAAAATCAGAATCATTAGCATCCTTATCACTTACTGCATTCCACATTTCCAAAAATGTCACCGTAAGCGACTGAACAGCATCTCCTTCTAAACGAATACCTGTATCTTTCCACTGTCCATACGGGTGTGTGTAATTAAAATATTCGTTTGCTAGATTATATCCACCTGTAAATCCGACTTTTCCATCAATAACTGTTATTTTTCTATGATCACGATTGTTCAAAAACAGATTTAAACCTGGCATAAACGGATTGAATACACGGCAATGAATTCCTATTGCCTCCATCTTTTTCACAAAATCTGTGTTAATAAAGCCTATAGAACCCATATCATCGTAGAATACTCTAACTTCCACACCTGCTTTTACTCGCTCTTCCAGAACATCTTGAATCTTATGCCATGCTTCAGCGTCTTCTATCGCATGATATTCCATAAAGATAAACTTCTGTGCTTTCTCCAAATCCTTAAGCTGTGCCTCTAATCCTTTCACTGCTTCATCAAAATACACAATATCCGTATTCTGATAGATTGGATACTGCGAATTTCTTTGTATGTAACTTGCTATATTTCCTGCTTTCGGAATTGTTTCTTTTATTCTGCTCAAACACTCCTGATTGTCCGGAAGCATTGGTAACAATTTGCTATCAATTTCTGCATATCGCTCACGCATTTTATGTGTGCCACCATTCAAACCAATCAACAAATACAGGCCTACACCCATAATTGGGAAAATTAGAATTAAGATGACCCAAGGCATTTTCATAGAGGATGTCTTATTTGATGCGTACAATCCCAAAACCAAGATCCCACTCAAAATCTTTGTAAATAAATTTATGATTTCTGCATATTCATTCAAGCGTGTTACGATAGTAATAATAAAAATCACTTCCAGAAGAATGCAGATTATGGAAAAACACAGCCGTTTTACCCCATTTTTTGTTTTTGCTTTACCCTCTAAAGTATCTTGTTTCATATATATTCCACCTTCCTACTTGCTCAGTTTTCTCCGTGAACTACATCGGCAATTGAATTACCGAGCATCTGATTA
>NZ_QUEH01000033.1:0-7201 GCF_003477935.1 Clostridium sp. AF32-12BH
ATGTTTTGATTTCTGATAATACCAGTCAGGATATTTCTCCATCAGTTTTTCAAACCAGGTATCCATAGCTAGGATGAATTGACTTACGTCTGGCAATTCTTGCAGCATTTCGTTTAGGGTTTTGTGCTTCACATATTTCTGCACATACACCCAACAGGCAACGCTACTGGCTTCTGATACAATGTCAGCTATGGTTTTGCGCATAAGCTCTTCAAATTCAGCAATTTTTTCTTTCGGAACAACATCATACAGTGTTGGTGCCTGATGACTTATTTTTACTCCATTTTCATTTGCATCTTTAAGCAGATTCTTAACTTTTTCTCTTGAATCCTCCGGTACTTTCATGTACTCCCACATAAATGCTACCACATCGGCTGGCCTTATTTATATCATTTCACTCTTTTTTGAAATAGAACAACACCACAGCAACAACTCAAATCGACTTAAAATTCCAGACTATTCGCATTCAGCAAGAAATACTTCATTCCCATGATGACAAAACCTTCATCATTTCTCCAAGGCTTTTTGCTGCCATTTACAATGACGATCTTCTTGAAAGAGTCCGGGATATTACGCAGAGAATTGAACTCCTGCGTCTGTTTTTCTTCCGAAGTCATGTCATATGCAACCTGGATATAGTATCTCTGGTTTCCTTGATTCACCACAAAGTCAACCTCCAACTGCTTGCGAACACGTTTGCCCTCTTTATCCTTATCGAAGATATCCACGACACCCACATCAACATTGTAGCCACGGATCAACAGCTCGTTATAAACAATGTTCTCCATGATATGAGTAGGCTCCTGCTGTCTGAAATTCAGACGTGCATTTCTCAGTCCCAGATCCGTAAAGTAGTATTTCAGATTTGCACCGATATACTTTCTGCCCTTAATATCGTATCGGCTTGCCTTGGAAATCAAAAAGGCATCTGTCAAATAGTCGATATGCTTGGAGATGGTTTTATTAGCATAAGTCATCTGGCGCTCACTAGCAAAGGTATTGGCAATCTTTGAAGGGTTGGTCGGTGCGCCGATTGCAGATGCAAGCACATCAACCAGAATCCCAATCTCATCCACGTTCTGAATCTTATTTCTTTCAATAACATCCTTTAGATAGACATTTGCAAAGATGTTCTTCAGATAGTCCGCTTTCTGTCGTTCGCTCTGGAAACTTACGATCTGCGGCAATCCTCCGTAGATCATGTAGTCATCCCATGCATCATCATAATCGCCGTCATAGACAGAATAAAACTCTGCAAAGGAGAGAGGGTAGATTCTAATCTCATCACCTCTGCCACGGAATTCGGTCACAATGTCGCTGGACAGGAACTTGGAATTACTTCCGGTGACATACACATCAATATTGCTCATGCGGAGCAGGCTGTTCAGCACTTCCTCAAATTGTGACATAAACTGCACTTCATCAAGAAGCAGATAGTATTTGCCATCGTCTTTCATGGCATCTTTGATGTACTTGAAACACACCTTAGGATCTCTTAGTTCCTCATTTTCAATACCGTCCAATGCAATCTCAATAATATGATCAACATCAACGCCGTTCTCCAGTAAGTATCTCTTAAAGATGGTAAACAGCAAAAAGGATTTGCCACATCTACGAATGCCGGTAATCACCTTTATCATTCCATTATCTTTTCGCAGGGTCAGCTGCTGTAGGTAAGCGTCTCTTTTAATCTCCATCGTTACGCTCCCCCTTTCCGTGCATCTGCACACTTTTTAGTAATGAGATTCTATCACAGAACGACGTGCATTTCAATATGTATTCCCATTTTATGTGCATCTACACACTTTTATGTAATGTTGATAAATATATTTTCAGATTTTTTTGATTGCAGTGTCTATAATCGACTACTCCAATCGTTATTATAGATAAACAACAAAAAGAAGATGGTTTCGATGTTTCATTAAATATGTTCGTTAGTCTTTTACGTTGTATGAATGAAAGGGAGCACATTTTATGAAGAAGATTATGAGTCTTTCTTCTGGACTGCCAGCTGATGAAACTCCTCAGACAAGTATACTCGTATGACGAATACTGTGAAATACCACATCCGGCAGTCCTTCCCTTATTCCGTAGCTTTATTCATTGTTAATGGCTCGCCTGCTGATATTGCTTTCTATTGCTTTCTAATTGAACGAGGGTTTCCTTTGTTTTTGATTGGGAAAAACGCAAATTCAGACAATATATGATGACAAAATCCGCATTCCATCTTTCCATAAAAAATACAGCCCTGCCATAAACAGGACTGTATCATAATACCACTTAAAATTACTACTTGGTGAGCAGTTCAATGCAGTAGCCCACACTCCTCACACATCGTATATTAAAGAGTGAACAGGTTGAAGAGGCAAATAACTTTTCTTTCAGGTGACAGATGTGATAGCCTATAGTATTATTCTCAATATCATGTGCATAATCACCCCAAACCTGCTCATATATCTATCCGTAAGTCATCACTCTGCCCTGATTTGCGGCAAGATAACACAAGATGGCAAATTTCTTGGCTGTCAATCTGATTTCCCTGCAATCCCGATAAATTTTCCTTCGGTCAGGGTAAATTTCAAGCCCTGGAAGTTGCAATATCGGTTCTGTTCGTAGTTGGTATCTTTTGAAATCCGGATATCTTCCTACAACTTCCATTATTTCATTAAAAAGTTTTGTCTCATTATCATTAAGTTCCAAGATCAGTAATTGCCCGATATTATCACCTCTTTTGTATCTCACCATATCAGGAAATCCATATAATTACAAAACACCTGCATAACACATAGGATGCCACAAAATTATATATGGATACAAACATCCCATAATAAGTAAAATAAAGCACCTCTGTATTAACAAATTTCCTATTCCTTGCTAAAAATATTACTATTTTTTTTAATAAACACAGGAATAGTATTTAACGGTGCATCTACTTTTATCGTTTGTCCTCCTTCATACTCCTTTCCGGTTGTATAGTCAATCCAGCTTTCTTCTTTTGGAAGATAAACAGTGCGGCTGCGCTGTCCGGCATAAAGAACCGGAGCCACCAATACATCCGGTCCGTAAAAATATTCGTCTTCTGTTTCCCAGCAGACCAAATCATCCGGGCACATATAGAAAAGTGTCCGCATAACCGGAGTTCCCTTTCTATGCGCTTCTTCCATGATCCTTCTTGTATATGGCCTCATCTGCTCCCTTAATTCCATATATTTTTTACAGATAACATAAACTTCTTCTCCATAACTCCATACTTCATTCGCCGCACCGGAGCAGCAAGTTGCTCCTCCTGTGGTTCCATATTTCGGTTGCCCCAGACGTATTCTCCTGCTCCCGGATTCGTCGCGTCAAAATGGATCGTGGCACCTTGAAAATCCAGCCCTACACGAAATCCTCGCTCCGTACTGATCAAAAATCCTTTTTCCAGCATTTCCTCATAATTCTCACAGGTTTTATCCACTGTCGGCCAGATAGATACCATTAATTCAATCCCCACCTCCTGCAGCTCCTGAACCATGGCATCAGGTTCAGGCCAATATACCGGATCAAATTTCCATTCTCCCTGCTTCGGCCAGTGAAAGAAATCAATAACAATCAGGTCAATCGGCAGATTCCTTCTCTTGTATTCTCTCGCCACTTCCAGAAGTTCTTCCTGTGTCTGATAACGGAGTTTACACTGCCAGAAACCCAGCCCATATTCCGGCATCATAGGAACTTTTCCAGCCACTGCCGCATATGCCTCTTCAATTTCTGCAGGCGTATCTCCTACCACTACCCAATAATCCAAAACTTTGGTAGAATATACTTCAAAACTCATGATATTCTTTCCAAACACCGCGCGCCCCACACCCGGATTATTCCATAAAAATCCATATCCCAAAGACGAAATGGCAAAAGGTACACTTGCCTGTGAGTTACGATGTGCCAATTCTAAGTCTAAACCTTTCAGATTCAGATAAGGCTGCTGATACTGCCCCATTCCGTAAATCCTTTCATCCCTGTCCACGGATTCAAATCTCATAGTCAGATGATAATCTCCTCCCAGTATTGGCTTAAACTCTCGTGCCTCCACTTCAATTGCACTACATTTTCTATCCAGAATATCTCTCCGGTTTCTGCAATATTCTTCTAAAAGCAGTTTACCGTCCGAGTTATAAATCATGATTTTTCCAAGCCCCACTTCACGCATAACCTTCTTCGTACACCAACCAATGCACGGGTGATCTCGCCCATAGGGACAGCCATCACATTTCGACTTGCATAACACACAACATCAAAAGTAATACTGCTACTGATTTTGCATGTGGTTTTGCCTTAAATTGGTGTGCTCTTGAATCAAAGTAGAATCCGAAACCCAGATATTTCAATCCTCTTGGTCTATCTACTTTGCTCTTAGTCATGTTAACTTTGAGTCCTAGTTTCTCTTCAATAAAACGAGATATGTTTCTCATTACACGATTGGCAGACATTTCGCTTCCGACCATAATAATACAGTCATCCGCGTATCGTACAAAGCTAAGCCCTCTCTTTTCCATTTCCTTATCAAGTTCATTCAGCATGATATTTGCCAGTAATGGTGAAAGATTTCCTCCTTGTGGTGTTCCCACAATAGAATCCTCATACTCATCATCAATCATGATTCCACTGACAAGATATTTCCTAATGATAGAGATAACATCTCCATCTTTTATAGTTCTGCCTATGATGGTCATAAGCTTGTCATGGTTCACTGTGTCAAAGAACTTTTCCAAGTCAATGTCTACAATCCAGTCGTTGCCCTCGTTCATCATATCAAATGCTGTCAGGATTGCCTGTTGTGCACATCTGTTCGGTCTAAATCCATAACTGTGGTCATGAAACTGTTCCTCATAGATTGGCGTTAAAACCTGTGCAATGGCTTGTTGTATAAATCTGTCTGTTACTGTTGGTACTCCTAGATTTCTGACACCACCATCTGGTTTTGGTATCTCCACTCTTCGTACTGGCTGAGGTTTATATTTTCTTGTCCTCAACTGTTCCTTGATGTTTTCGCCGTTCTTTGCAAGATTTCAAATGGCGATAAATAAATCTCTCCACCATCATCAGTTTCATTTTCGTTTAGATTAACGATTTCTTTTTCCTGTATTCTCTGTCCCTCGGATTTCCTCATGATAGAAATAATCTACGATCACCGGATGTCCCTGCGGGACTCTGCCATAAGGCATTTCATTATCCACAAAGGGACAATCATACTTCTTAGCCATTTCCTCAGCTTTTACTTCAAGTGCTTCAAAGTAGCTGCGGTTATGCTTGTTATAGATCTCGTCGTAAAGTGGTACAAGATCAGGATAATTTCCGGCGATATAAGCCATAATTGTCTTTTTGAAACCGCCTCGAAGATTGAGATTTTCGAGCCAGAACAGATCGCACTGATCCTTTACCCGCTCAAAGATTGCTTCAAAATTCGTGATACCGGGGAATACCGGAGATACGAAACAGACTGTACGGATACCTGCTTCATATACCTGCTTCATTGCAGCGATACGGCGCTCAATGCTAGAAGCAGAGTCCATATCGTTCTTGAAATTTTCATCTAGTGTGTTGATCGACCATGAAACGGTTACTCGTCCAAGCTTCTTCAGCAGATCAATATCTCGTACCACAAGATCCGACTTTGTGCAGATCAGAATATCTGCGTCACTGCCGATCAGCTGCTCCAGAAGTTTTCTGGTATTCCCGAATTGCTCCTCCTGTGGATTGTAGCCATCTGTCACAGAACCGATGACCACCCGCTGTCCGGCATATTTCTTCGGATTCTTAATTTCCGGCCAATGCTTCACATCAAGGAAAGTGCCCCATTCCTCCTTGTGTCCGGTAAAGCGCTTCATAAAAGAAGCATAGCAATACTTGCAGGCGTGTGTACAGCCTACATATGGATTGACCGAGTAACCGCCTACAGGCAGACTGGACTTGGTCATGATGTTCTTTGTTTCCGCCTCATTAATGAGGATTCCATTTATTACTTCTGCCATGATCTCTGTACCTCCAACACTTTATTGAATTCATCCGGCATTTCCTGAATCATATTTTCAGTCCCTATGATAGGGACAAGATCTTCCTTCATAAATACCGGAATGTCAAGCACATGCGCCTGATCTGTCAGAGACCATGCCCACTCCGGCTCCGTATGAACCTTCCTGCTCTGAACTCCAGTCATGGTGCCGACAACGATCCAGTTGATCCCGGAAAGATCAACTGAACCTGGATTGTCGAATAGCGGCTCAAAGGTAACATGATAGTGTTTTGCTCTGACATTTTCCCGTAGTGCGTCAATACGCCACAGTTCTGCTTTTCTCGTCACCGTAACACCAAACCATGCATTTTCCAAATCTGTATCAAAATCCAGCAGATCTGGTCGCTTTGTAAGGAACAGGAACTGATGCTGTGGATTTTCACGGATTTTTTCAAATACCTCGTCTCTCCATTCTGACTTCCAGCCGGAAAGATCGCTCATGCCGGTAAGAAGAAAGTTCTGCGGACGTTTCTTTTCCATCATCTTGAGCTTACCCGGAAAGAATTCAGGGTCAGCAAAGTCATCAATCATATGCCAGCGTTTCACATTATTGCGGGCATAGCAATATGCACACCCCACTGTACATCCGATGACGATATTCATGTTTTGAATCTGATCTTTGATACAAACACTCATGATTTCTGCCACTCCTCAAGATTCTTTCTGATACGGTCGAGGTATTCCTCAAACTGGGTAATTTCTTCCTCCGAAAAACCTTTGTAGTAAATACTGCCCATTTTATCAGATACAGAATCGTATTTGTCCTTTAAGGCATGTGCTTTTTCAGTCAGAAACAGGAGTGTTTTCCTTTTGTCCGTTTCAGACTGAACGCGTCTTATCAGCCCTTGATTTTCCATTCTTTCCAGCATCGTAGTAAGAGAAGTTATCGCTAATCCACATTTAATCGAGAGTGACCTGATTGAGATTCCATCTTCCTGCCACAGTACATAAAGAATACGCCCTTGGGCTCCGTTAAACGCATCAATATTCTTTTCGCTGAGAATCTTCTCAAAGATTCGATCTCCAAGTTGTTTTATTTTGGTAACAAGAAATCCGCCATTCATTTTCACACAAAAACTCCTATATAGTATTTTATCAAATAATACTATATAGGAGTTTTACTGTCAACAGTTTGTATGTCTAAGTAGAAGT
>NZ_QUEH01000034.1:0-2080 GCF_003477935.1 Clostridium sp. AF32-12BH
ACAAAACGCCGAGCTTCGAAAAGCCCGGCGTTCGTGGTATAATCAGTTTATGCGACTAAACAAAATAATACAGAGGGATTATACCTCATTTTCGCTGTATTATCAAATCAAACTTCCGCTGGATTTAGAGATTTCTATTCCATCTGATGATCCAGTTCGTCTGGTAAGTGCCTTTGTGGAGGAAATGGACCTTTCTGAACTATATAAAACTTATGGCAGGATCAGAAAAAATCAGGCAACGCCGCGTCAGATGCTGAAACTCGTTATCTATGCAGCAATGAATCGAATCTACTCAAGTCGAGATATCCGAAAAGCATGTAAACGGGATATCAACTTTATGTATCTCCTTGAAGGAATGCCTGCTCCTGATCATGCAACGATTGCGCGTTTTATCTCCCTACATTTTTCTGCCTGCGCAAAGGTTCTGCTTGCCCAAATGTCAGATCTGCTCTATCTTCTTGGTGAGATTTCGGGAAAGACCATTTTTATTGATGGCACCAAGATTGAATCGGCAGCCAATAAATATACATTTGTATGGAAACGGGCTATTACGAAAAATCAGGCCCGGTTATACACAAAACTAACTTCTTTTGTGGCTGAATGCGAAGAACTCTATGGAATCAGGACCGTATACCATGACCAGATATCCATCCACACATTAAAACGGTTAAAAAAGCAGTTGTGCCGCGTCAAAGTACAGGAGGGAATTGTGTTCGTGCATGGAATTGGACGTAGAAAAACACAGTTGCAGAAATCCCTGGAACAGCTGGATCAATATCTAGAGAAACTAAAGGAATATACAAAAAAACTGTATACGCTTGGAGATAGAAACAGTTATTCCAAAACAGACCCGGATGCGACCTTCATGAGAATGAAAGAAGATGCGATGCTGAATGGACAGTTAAAACCTGCTTATAACATCCAGCACGGAGTGGACTCTGAATACATCACATGGATTGATATTAGCCCGCGTCCAACCGATACATGCACCCTGATCCCTTTTTTGAAAGATATGGAGAGTCACTTAGGATTTAAATATTCAGAAATCGTTGCAGATGCCGGATATGAAAGTGAAGAAAACTATCTTTTCATTGAGGGAAACGGACAGACCGCCTATATAAAGCCGCAGAACTATGAGATTTCGAAAACCCGAAAATACAAAAAAGACATCAGCAGAAGAGAAAACATGGAGTATCACGCAGACAGAGACAGCTATATCTGTCGGAATGGAAGGGAACTGACTGTTACAAATGAACGCAGAAGTAAAACAGCCAGCGGATATGTCAGTGTAAAAACTTATTACAGAAGTCCAGACTGTACCGGCTGTCCTTATAAAACGGAATGTATCAAGGGAAACAACTGCAAAACACCTATGAAAAAACGTAATAAAGTGCTGATGGTCTCGAAGACGATGAGTCAAAAACGTGCAGAAGATCTGGAACGGATCACAAGTGAGTATGGAACGATGCTCCGTATGAATCGCAGTATTCAGGCCGAAGGTTCATTTGCTGATGTAAAGGAAGACATGAATTTTCGAAGATATCTGTACCGAGGAAAAGCAAATGCACTGGCAGAGAGCATCCTTTTGGCGATGGGACGAAATATCAATAAGCTTCATTGCAAGATTCAGACCGGAAGAACGGGGAGTCATCTTTTTTCATTAAAGACAGCATAGATTTTAATGGTTGAAAACAAAACAGTTTGAAATCAGGCATGCCGAAAGGGATGTCTGGGAATGAACTGTGTTTATAAGGGATGGGGGCGAAATCACAACCGATTTCGCCCCCATTTGGGCATAAAGCAGGGCTGCCGCCCAGCAAAAAATATTTGCTAGTGTGACAGCCCCTTTTTTGTGGTATGATAAAAATGGAAAAGAACTGACACAAGAAAAACTGATAATCAGAGAGAATAGATATTTGGAGGAAATCATGACAAACGAAGGGAATGTTCCGGCTGATAAACCGGTATACTACATTTTAGATAACTGTACCCGCTGTGGACGCTGCGCCCAGAAGTGTCCGCTTCACGCGCTGGTTCCGCGCCAGGGGCATTACCGGATCGATCTGCGTTTTTGTGATGG
>NZ_QUEH01000034.1:2090-7149 GCF_003477935.1 Clostridium sp. AF32-12BH
TACCGGATCGATCTGCGTTTTTGTGATGGCTGCGGAATCTGCTATGATATCTGCCCGATCGGGGCAGTGGCGAAGGAGTAATCATGTATCTATGTATGGACCTGAAATCGTTCTACGCATCCGTGGAGTGTGTGGACCGCGGCTTAAATCCGCTGACGACCAACCTGGTAGTAGCGGATCCGTCCCGCACGGAGAAGACCATCTGCCTGGCGGTTTCCCCATCCTTGAAGACATACGGGATTGGAGGGCGTGCCAGGCTGTTTGAGGTGATCGAACAGGTGCGTCGTGCCAATGCGAAGCGGAGAAGCCTTGCTCCAGGCGGCAGATTTACCGGATCTTCTGCACAGGCGGATGAACTGGCAAAGCATCCGGAATATCAGATCGATTATCTGATCGCACCGCCGCGTATGACCCACTATATGAAAGTGAGTACCCAAATTTACGATATCTACTTAAAGTATGCTGCGCCGGAAGATATTCATGTCTATTCGATTGATGAGGTGTTTATCGATCTGACAAAGTATCTGCCAGCGGCAGGCTGTACGGCGCGGGAATATGCCAAACGGATCATGCAGGAGATTTTTGCAAAAACAAAGATTACCGCGACGGCTGGGATCGGCACCAATCTGTATCTGGCAAAGATTGCCATGGACATTGAAGCGAAGCACATTCAGCCGGATGAAGATGGAACCCGCATTGCAGAGCTTGACGAGATCAGCTACCGTAAAAAACTTTGGACGCATCAGCCCATCACCGATTTCTGGAGGGTTGGCCGCGGTTATGCGGCAAAGCTGAAGGAACATGGTATGCTGACGATGGGCGATGTCGCGCGCTGCTCCATTGGAAAGCCAGGAGATTATCACAATGAAGAACTGCTGTACCGTTTGTTTGGCATCAATGCAGAGCTTCTGATCGATCATGCCTGGGGCTATGAGCCATGCCGCATGGAGCATATCAAGGCTTATAAGCCGGAAAACAATAGTGTTGGTTCCGGGCAGGTGCTGCATTGTCCGTATACGGCACAGAAGACGCGGCTCGTGGTCAAAGAAATGGCAGACCAGCTTTCATTACAGCTGGTGGACCAGGGACTTGTGACAGACCAGATGGTCTTAACAGTAGGTTATGATATTGAGAATCTGACGGATCCAAAACGCAGCGGTTCCTATCGTGGTGAAGTTATGAAGGACCGGTATGGCAGAAGCATTCCAAAGCATGCTCACGGAACGGAAAATCTGGGGTGTTTTACTTCCTCAACCCGGCAGATCCTGGATGCAGTTTTGGCATTGTATGACCGCATTATCGATGAAAAGCTTTTGATCCGGCGGGTGTATCTGACTGCAAATCATGTCATGCCGGAGACTGAAGTGAAGCGGGAACCGGTGGCAGAACAGCTTGATCTTTTTACCGATTATGCTGCCCTGGAGCAGAAACGCAAAAAAGAGCAGCAGGAACTGGAGCGCGAAAAACGCCTGCAGCATGCGATGCTGGATATTAAGAAAAAATTCGGGAAGAATGCGATCTTAAAGGGCATGAATCTATGCGAAGGTGCGACGGCAAAAGAGCGCAATGACCAGATCGGAGGGCACAAGGCATAATGACAGATTTTTCAAAATATGAAGATATGCTATATCTCAAACGTCCGGTGTCGCGCAATCACCCGCCGATGGATCTTAAGGACCGTGCCGCCCAGTTCTCTCCGTTTGCGGCGTTGACCGGCTACGGTGATGCAGTGAAGGAGACTGCACGTCAGACCGAGCAAAGGCGGGAGTTGGACGAGTACGAGAAAGCAGCGCTGGATGAGCAGCTGCGGGGGTTGGAAGCGCAGCTGCAGGACTTAGAAAACGGGAAAAATCAGGCAGCTCCAAGGGTCACTGTCACCTGCTTTATTCCAGATGAATACAAAGCAGGAGGTGCTTACCGCACGTTTACTGCCGCAGTTAAAAAAATCGATCATGACAGGCGGGGAATCATTTTGCAGAATGGGACACAGGAAGGAGAATGTGTGCTGTTGGATGATATCCTGAAACTGGATATTCATATGGATTTCGATTCCCGGATATGATAAGATAATAAATAAATTTGAAACAGAAACGGGGTGGAGCAGATGCCATGTACGATCGGAATCGGAAAGCAGGATTTCGCGTCCCTGCGGGAAGGCAATTATTTCTATATTGATAAAACAAAACTGATTTCGCAGTGGTGGGAGTCAGGAGATTCGGTTACGCTGATTACCCGCCCTAGGCGGTTTGGAAAAACGCTGAATATGAGTATGCTGGATTGTTTCTTTTCAAAACGGTATGCAGACCGCTTTGATCTTTTTAGCGGTCTTGAGATATGGAATGAGGAGAAATATCAGAAGCTTCAGGGAACTTACCCGGTTATATTTTTAAGTTTTGCGGATGTAAAGCAGAATTGTTATACGGACACAGTTCAGAAAATCCGGCATATTATTGGCGATACTTATCGTCAGCACCGTTATCTTCTGGATACAGCGTGCTTTGCGGACACAGAAAAACAGCAGTTTATAAAAGTAATGAACTGTGAAATGGATGATGTGACAGCTCAGGATGCCCTGAAAAATCTGTCTTATTACCTGCACCATTTCTGGGAAAAGCGTGTGCTCATATTATTGGATGAATACGACACCCCCATGCAGGAGGCATATGTGCATGGGTACTGGAACGAATTTACTTCCTTTATCCGGAGTCTGTTCAATGCGACATTCAAAACAAACCCGTATCTGGAACGCGGAATGATGACGGGAATTACCCGTGTTTCGAAGGAATCTGTCTTTTCGGATCTGAATAACCTCAGTGTGATCACAACCACCTCGAAGCGGTATGCAGACTGTTTTGGCTTTACGGAAGCAGAGGTATTTGCATCTCTGGAACAGTTTGGTCTAATAGAGCAAAAAGAAGAAGTGAAGCGCTGGTATGATGGCTTCACGTTTGGATCAAAGCGGGATATCTATAATCCGTGGTCCATCACGAATTTCCTGCGGGAGAAAACATTCATGGCCTACTGGGCGGCAACCAGTGGAAATACGCTGATCAACAAGCTGATCCGGACGTCATCTGCGGAAATAAAGGAAGGCATGGAGGATCTGCTTCAGGGAGGAAAAATTGTGGTAACCTTTGATGAGCAGATCGTATTTGACCAGCTGGATCATGTGCAGAACGCAATCTGGAGTCTGCTTGTGGCCAGCGGGTATTTACGGGTGGAGCAGGTCGAATATCGCGGAGCCTGGAGAAAACCGTGGTATCATCTGATGATCACAAATCTGGAAACGCTGGGGATGTTTTCTGATATGTTTTCCGGATGGTTTGAAAATTCCGGAACCAATTATAATGCGTTCATCGAGGCTCTTTTAAAGGGAAATATAAAAGAAATGAACGCCTATATGAATGATGTGGCTCTAACTACTTTCAGCAGCTTTGACACAGGAAATCATTCGTCTGAGCGGACACAGCCGGAGCGCTTTTATCATGGCTTTGTGCTTGGGCTTCTGGTGGAGCTGCGGGATGCTTATCTGATCCGGTCCAACCGGGAGAGCGGACTGGGGCGTTATGATGTGATGCTGATTCCACAAAAACCGGAATTTGATGGCATCATTCTGGAGTTTAAGGTTCGTGAGGCGGAAGAGGAAACTTCTCTTGGGGATACGGTTCAGGCGGCATTGAAGCAGATTCAGGAGAAGCAGTATGACCGGGAACTGATTGCCCATGGTGTATCGGAAGACCGGATTCGCTGTTATGGATTCGCGTTTGAGGGTAAGCGGGTGCTGATCGGAACAGATTGATATGATGAAAGAAAGCGCAATCAGAAAAAGGACAAACCTATGACACTGACACAATTGAAATACATCGTGGAGACCGCTGAGGCGGGGACCATCAGCAAAGCTGCGGAGCGGCTCTACATTTCCCAGCCGAGCCTGACTGCGGCAATCCGGGAACTGGAGCACGAATTTGGCATTACCATTTTCCAGCGGACTAACAAGGGCATTCTTCTGACCACAGAGGGGGAGGAATTTCTTGGCTATGCAAGGCAGGTGATCACCCAGACCAGGCTCATGGAGGAGCGCTATGCGGGCGCAGCGCCGGTACGACACCAGTTCTGTGTATCCACCCAGCATTATTCCTTTGCGGTGGAGGCGTTTGTGGAACTGTTAAAAACGTATGGCGGGGAAAGCTACGACTTTCGTATCCGGGAAACGCAGACCTACGAGATCATCGAAGATGTCGCGAAGCTGAAAAGCGAGGTCGGGGTTCTTTATCTGAACCAGTTCAATGAAACGGTTTTGCGAAAGACCTTTAAGGAACATAACCTTAAGTTTGAACGACTCTTTCTCGCAAAGCCCCATGTCTTTGTCGGGGCGAAAAATCCGCTGGCGGAACAAAAATCAGTGACACTGCAGGATCTGGAGAATTATCCGCGGTTGTCGTATGAGCAGGGAGACCACAATGCGTTCTATTTTTCGGAGGAAATCTTGAGCACGCTGGAGAGCAAAAAAGATATCCGGGTGTGCGACCGTGCGACACTATTTAACCTGCTGATCGGGCTGAATGGTTATACCATCTGCAGCGGTGTGATCAATGAAACACTGAATGGAAAGGATATTGTTGCAGTTCCTCTAGAGGCGGAGGACTATATGGAAATTGGGTATATTACCCACAAACAGGTTGTGCCCGGGAAGTTTGCAGCACATTATATTGAAGCATTAAAGCGGTTTGCTATAGATTAAAACTATGACAAATCGCTTTTTTCGATATTTTACAGAAACGGAAAATACGGGTATGATAACCGCAGAGGAATCAAAGAAGGTAGAAGATACCGCGATCACGGATCTGGTGGAGAAACAGAAAAAAGCCGGATACCATGTGATCACGGATGGAGGTATCTGGAATTTGACGATGCACGTTCCGGCGGTTTTGAGTGCTTGTCCCACGTATCCGATGACAAGAAGGTGGTTCTCGGACTTATTACGACCAAGTTCCCGAAGTTGGAGGACAAAGCAAAGCGGGGCTGTCGCACTAACGTGCGGCAGCTCATTTTATATATC
>NZ_QUEH01000035.1:0-5527 GCF_003477935.1 Clostridium sp. AF32-12BH
GTAGATATTGACACCAAAAAGGCACTCCCTTATACTTGAGAGAAAAAGGTGCAAAAATCTATTGATAAGATTAGCGGTCAGGCGGAGTAAGGGCAGTATATTATATAATATATCTAAGTAGGAGAAAAATATGCGTAGAAATACAAAAACAATGTATGAGTGGAGAAAGGTATATAGGGATAAAGAGGAGCTGATGTTGGAGAGAGGTTTTCCAGAGGTCAGCCCCCATGAGTTCTATCGTGACTTGTTCCCAGAGGGGAGCTTACAGAGTGCAGAGCATGACGGAAAAGGAAATGTGATTGCAACCCAGATAAGACCATCTGGAAAGGGAAGAACGAAGCAGTGGGTTATAGATGATAGTCTGAATATGCTTGATAAGGTCATAGGGGACGAGTTCGGACTGATACCGCCTATCACGTTCTATGGCAAGACACACACGAAGCAGAACGCACATGAACTGTATGCGGTTGCAATAGATATTGATTATGTCGGAAAACAGCAGTTGAAGAACCTCTTGAAGCAATTCGGGAACGGAGTACAGCTCCGACCGACCTACCTTGTGAGTTCTGGAAAGGGTGTCCATGCCTATTACTTTTTGAAAGAGCCAGTACAGTTGTATCATAATCTGGAAGATACCCTTGCGGAGCTGAAAGAAGCATTTATCCGCAGACTATGGAACGATACGAGCAGTATCAGACCAGACAGCCCAGATATAACAGGTATCTATCAAGGCTTTAGGTGTGTTGGGAGCCAGAGCAAGCTGGGGGCAGACTTCCCAGTGAAAGCCTATAAGATGTCGGATAACCGCTATACTCTGGAAGATATAAAGGACAGCATACCGAACTGTAAGGTTGATTTATCGGTACTTACAGAGAAGCCGAAGAAAGAAAAGAGTAAGCTGTCACTGGACGAAGCAAAGAAGCTGTACCCAGAGTGGTATCAAGAGCGAGTTGTAGAGGGCAGACCGAAGAAAAAAGGCACATGGGTGTGTAATGAAGCCCTTTATGAGTGGTGGAAGAACAAGATTTTTACCGAAGTAAAGGTAGGCGGTAGGTACTTCTCAATCATGGCATTGTGTGCGTATGGCTTGAAATGTGGCATATCTGAAAGACGAATAAGGCAAGATGCCTATTCATTTTTGGAGCATCTGGAGAGCCTTACAGATGATGAGGACAACCATTTTACAAGGGAAGATGTAAAGGACGCATTGAAAGCCCTCAAAGCTGATAACAAGCTACTTTCGACTATGGCAAGCCGAGAATGGATAGAGAAGCAGACGAAAGTTGTCATACCGCCAAATAAGAGGAACGGCAGAAAGCAAGCCACGCACTTAAAAATCGCACGTTTTACCCTTGAAACAATGAATGAGGACAGGGGCAAAGCTCTACAAGGGAGACCAGACAAGGCGAAGATTGTCGAAGAATGGAGAGAAAGCAACCCTCTGGGAACAAAAGCGGACTGCATCCGAGAGACAGGACTTGCAAAGCATACGGTTTATAAGTGGTGGAAGTAGGGCATACTTGAAATGCTGAAAGGCATATGCTATAATGCCAGTAGGCAAGAAAGACGAAAGTGCTCATTGTGGCACGCAAAAAGCCCCGGAGTTGCGACCTCCGGGGCTTTTCTATTCCGTTGTGGCAAGGTGGCTTATGCCTTAGGCTGGCTACCGCCTATTTATCTCCGTCCAGCCATTTGCAGATGTAGTAGGCGACTACACTTGCCAAGACAGAGAGTAAGAAAGACGAAAATATACTCATGGTGGCACACCCCCTTTCTGTACCTGTATAGGGGTGGTAGCGTTGCCCATTATACCATAGTGGCAGAAATGCCACAAGAAGCCATTTCCCCTTGTTTATTATCAGAGCCATAAGGAAAAGAGTGTCAAGGGCGGTCGAAAGACCGCAGCGTTTACCCTTGATACTCTTTTTTGTTGGCTATCATGCCGGAGGGGGAAACGGCTGTCCGTCCGTTCCGTCACTTCCCCTTGTGCTTCATTGTCTGTTCCGGCGGAAGAAAGTAAAGGGTGGTCTGCGACCATTTTTTATCTGCTGCATTCGCTGATCGGCAAGCCGAAGCTCATACTGCAGATAAAAAACAAGCCCTTGACTGTCTCCCTCCTACACTTCCAAAGTCGCCCAAGAGGAAGTAAGCTCCACTGTATTTCTGGCGAAATCCACGCACGAATATATCCGCTTGACAAGTGGCTATCACTATGCTATATTATGTGTAGCGGATATATTGCAAGTTCCCTAAAGTGATAGCCTAACGGCTACACTTTAGAACTTGTGAGGGTGGCAAAGCCCCCCTTCAATCCCCCTTTGAGTGACCGCAGATATGCGGTAAATTGTTGAGTGATAGCCAAGAAGAAAGAGAGGTAAAAGCATGAGTTGGGGCGAGGAACAGCAGAAAGAAATTGAGACAATCAGAGAGAGAAAAATCACAGTGAAATTGTCGGACGCAGATTGTGACCGACTGGCGAGAAAGTGTGGGAAGCATGGTCTGACAATCGGAGAGCTGATAGAGAATTTTGTCGGAGATTTGGTGGGCGGTACTTACTCCAATGGAAGTGATGAAAGAGATTATGCTGACCAGTGGTTCGAGCGTTGTTGGTTCGGAATGTTCCCAGAGCCTACACTGCTGAATCACTTATTGAATTTGGGTTATGAACCAGAGCATTATCTGGATATGTTGGAGAACGTAGAGACAATAAAATCCGACATTGAAATTACTAAACAGAACATAGCAGAGCCAAGTGATGAATGGAAAGACATTGTGTACCACAAGTATAATGATGATTTTACAAGCTATGAGTGTGTGCCTTGTTACAATAGTGTTGATGAATATATAGCAAGCGAAAAAGAAGATTTAGAAAGCTATAAGGCAGACTTAGAAGAAGCACTGGAAGAACTGAAAGACATGAGAGCGGACTGGAAGCCAGAGAAAGAGCCGAACATGAACGAGGAAATCGAACTCATTAAGAAGTGGGTAAAGGAAAGAGAGGACTTCATCAATGAATAGGACAAGACCGAAGCAGATAGTTATAAGAGTGTCAGAGGAAGAACTTGCACAGATAAAAGAAAAAGTAGAGCAGTCTGGAAAGAGCCAACAGCAATATATCATTGAAGCCCTCACACAGTCGAACATTGTCAATCTGGACGGACTGAAAGAGATATATCCAGAGCTGAAAAGGCAAGGCAACAATCTGAACCAGATAGCCAAGAAGCTGAATGAAAATGGATATGTGGACTATAAGCAAGAGCTTCCTAACACCATGAAAGAGGTGAGAGAAGTATGGCAGTTATTAAAGCAGTATCTTCAAAAGCAGGCATAGGGCAAGCACTGGACTATGTGACAAAAGAGGAAAAGACAGAGGATAAGCTTGTCAGCGGTCTGCACTGTGAACCAGATACAGTAAAGGACGAAATGCAAGCCACCAAGGAACTATGGGAGAAAACCGGGGGAAGGACATACAAGCACTTTGTCCAGAGCTACCATAAGGACGAGAAAATCACGCCGGAGCAGGCACACAGGAACGCCTTACAGCTTGCAGAGAATACGTCGGCATGGAAAGGGTTTGAGGTGCTTGTGGCTACCCATAAGGACAAAAAACATATCCATACGCACTTTATCGTCAATTCCGTCAATTTTGAGGACGGGCACAAGCTGCAGTGGAGCAGCGCCGACCTGCAGGAGCTGAAGGAGCGGTGCAACGCACAGAGCAGGGAGCAGGGGCTACACGTCTCAGAAAAGGGAAAGACCTTTGAAGGAGCGGAACGTGAGGAAACAGTGGCATGGAAAAAAGAGACGTACCAGCTTCTGAAGCAGGCGGAGCAGGGGAAAGTGAAAAGCTATGTCCAGGACATTGCCCTGGCAGTCCTGGACTGTAAGGAAACAGCGACCAGCCGGGAAAGCTTTATTCGGCTGATGAATGAAAGAGGGTACGGAGTGGACTGGCAGGACAGCCACAAATACATCACATATACCGACTTAGCAAGGAAGCAGGCAGGAGAAAAGGCTTGCAAAATTCGTAATAATAAGCTGGAAAAATACTACAACATGGGTTTTGGAAAGGAGGAACTGGAGCATGAGTTTGAGAGAAATGCACGAACAGCAGAAGTCAGAGCAGGCAAGTCCGAGAGAACGGATCCAAGAACTGAACCGTCAGAGCCGGACAGAGCTGGAGAACAGCCTGCTGAAGGAAGCCTTAGCTTTGTCGAGCGAGAGCTGCGAGGAATTGATGAAGCAGTCAAATCAAGGACAAGCAAGGGCAGAGCAGAACAGGCAGAGAGACGCCGAGCTGAGCAGGCAGCTCATCAGCGAGCTGAAGAAGCAAGTCGAGCAGTTAGAGAACAGCAACGAACTACTTCAGAACGCCATATCAGCCGGAATTGGGAGCCTGAGAGATGAGGTCAGAGAAAGTACCGTCCAAGAGGTAAAAAAGGCGTTACAGGCGAATATAGAGGCGGTACAGAAGGCAACAAAAGCTCTTGAAAAGCAGTCTGATACGCTTACAAGCGTAATGAAGCAGAAAGTCCGGGAGCTGGAGGAAAGCAAAAACAGCTTTTTCAGATATGAGGGCTTGAAGATATACCTGTTTTGGGGCGGTATGGTCTGTAATATTGGGACGTTTTTGATAGTGTTATATTATTTATTTGTCAAGTAAAGTTTTATAAAAATGTTATATATAATTAATGTTTTTTTGTTGAAAATATAGTATAGTAAAACAAAAAGGAGGGGATGCCAATGTACTTGTTGCTTTAGATGCTATAAAAATACATTGACATAGGAGGAAAATTAATGAGAAATATTCGCAGATCTGTAGCGTTAGCTTTGGCAGCAATAATGATGATGGCTATGAATATGGTTAGTTTTGCAGCAGATACAGCTCCTGCTGAAACCGAGGCGGTAGAATCGGTGACTCGTTCAACTAATGGAGAATCTGTTTTGCTGGATAAAGTATATTTTGCGTGTGATGGAAAAAACACAATTTCTTCTCGAGAACCTATTCCTGCTACAGCTTTAGATATTGAAAATAGAATTTTAGGAAGTATGGAGTATTTTTATGATGGTTTAGATTCATCTGGAAGACCGCAGTACACAGTTAAGGCATCTATGACGTCTAATCCATTAAAATTAAAATCCAGTAAACTTGTAACAAGAGCTGAAGGAGTAAATAGTTGGCATACAAATGAAGAAGATCATAATGGGTATACAGGAACTAATTCTCGAAGCTATGTATATACGACTCCGAATCCACCATCAAATCCATATTGTGAAGCAATATTAACCGCAACTGATGAGAAAGGTGACGAATACGCAGTATGGAAAGGAACTCTTCGTGATGCTAAGTAGAAAATACTGAAATATTGGTAAGAGTAGTGATGAAAATAAGAGGGAGTGAAGTGAGGATGAGATATTCTTAATTCACTCCCTTTTTTTAGAGGTCAAAAAGGTGCAATAAATTCATTGATAAGATAAGCGATAAGGGCGAGAGGGAGTGAGGTGTAGATATTGACACCAAAAAGGC
>NZ_QUEH01000036.1:0-5428 GCF_003477935.1 Clostridium sp. AF32-12BH
CCAAGGTCGGGGTCGCGGGTTCGAGTCCCGTCTCGCGCTCTTGCAATGAAAATTGCATAATGCTGCTGTGGCTCAGTCGGTAGAGCGTCGCATTGGTAGTGCGGAGGTCACGGGTCCGATTCCCGTCAGCAGCTCTTTTTAAAAGAGTGGAAACCTTTAATTTACAAGGTTTCCACTTTTTTGTGCCTGAAAAGCATGAAGACAGTTGAAGACAACAGCCGTTGCCGGGCATATCTGCGTGAATACGAGCACAATTGGAATGATTGTGGGTTACAGTTTCTGTTAATGGGTTGCAAATATAGTGATTAACCATTATATTTATTGTAGTAAGATAACTGTCAAGTGAAATTATGGGGATAAGAAAGGCAAAGTGTGCAGGTTGCAATTACCGCCTGACTCATGTACCGGCCATTGCGGCTCTGTTTATGGTATGCTGGCTGCTGATCCAGTACCGTAACAAACTCTGCAGAAACCAGAAGTTCCTGGGCTGGTCTTATTTTGTGCTGATGACCGGGGCAACGGCATATGAATATATGAATTTTGGTCTGTCTCTTCAGACCTATGCCCAGACATTTTCGGCACTTGTGGCATTTTTTGTAGGGGAGATCGAGATCCGTCAGAATCTGTATTCCACACAGAAAAGACTGAAACAGAAAAATGCAGAACTGAAAGAGGAAGAAAAGAAAGTAGAAGCCGCGTTAAAACGGGAAGTAGAATAGCAGGATTAGCTTTCCCTTGCGCTTGCAGCTGCACAGCAGGCAAATAAGGCAAAGACCATGTTTTTAAACAGCATGTCACACGATATCCGAACTCCGATGAACGCGATCATTGGTTTTACGGCACTTGCGCAGACACACATCGATCATACTGAACAGGTGCAGGATTATCTTGCGAAAATTAATACATCCAGCACGCATTTACTGAGCCTGATTAATGATATCCTGGATATGAGCCGTATTGAAAGCGAAAGTGTGAAACTGGATGAGAAACCGGTACATATGCCGGATCTGCTTCATGATCTGCGCACCATGATCCAGAGGCTGATCAATGCGAAACAGCTGAATCGCTACATTGATACGCAGGATGTGGAGCATGAAGATGTTATAACAGATAAGCTGCGGCTGAACCAGATTCTGATCAATATTGTAGGCAATGCGATCAAGTTTCCACCGGCTGGTGGGGATATCATCATCCATCTGGTGGAAAAACCTTGTAAGGCAGACGGATACACCACCTACGAATTTTCTATCAAGGATACCGGTATCGGAATGTCACCGGAGTTTGTGGACCATGTTTTTGATACTTTTGCGAGAGAGCAGTCTTCCACGGTGAGTGGGATTCAGGGAACGGGTCTTGGCATGGCGATCACGAAAAAATATTGTTGAGATGATGGGCGGCACGATCGAAGTGGAGAGTGAGGAAGGAAAAGGTTCTAAGTTTACGGTTACGCTTACTGTCCGTCTTGCAAGTCAGTCGATAAAATATGCACCGATCCTGGAACTGCAGGGAGCAATGGCACTTGTGGTGGACGATGATATTGATACCTGCCGCAGTGTCTGCAAAATGCTTCGAAGGATTGATATGCAGCCGGACTGAACGGTGAGCGGTGAGGAAGCGGTTCTTAGGGCACAGGATGCAGCCGAGCTGAATGATGAGTATAAGGTCTATATCGTGGATTATCTCATGCCGGATATGAACGGAATTGAAACAGTCCGTCGGATCATCGGGGCAGAAGTGCCGATCATTGCACTCACAGCTTACGACTGGTCGGATTTTGAGAAAGAAGCGAGAGAAGCTGGAGTCACTGCGTTTGTTGCAAAACCTATTTTTATGTCCGAACTTCGTTCTGTCTTAACGAAACCGGTGCAGACAGAAGCAGAGCAACCGGAAGATACAGAAGAGTTGTCTGATTATGCAGGAAAGCGAGTGCTTCTTGTGGAAGACAATGAGCTGAACCAGGAGATTGCATTGACCATGTTGGAAGAAGCCGGACTGTGGGTGGATTGTGCGCAGGATGGTATTGAAGCAGTGAATATCATCAATGAAGCTCCGGAGGACAAATACGATCTGGTGCTTATGGATGTCCAGATGCCAAGAATGGATGGCTATACGGCAACAAGGGAAATCCGTACCTTGTCCAATAACCGGAAAGCGAACATTCCGATTATCGCGATGACGGCGAATGCCTTCGATGAGGACCGGAGACAAGCTTTTGAGTGCGGCATGAGCGGACATATTGTAAAGCTGTTTCATAGGAAAGAAATCGCCAAGGATTTCAACCAGATTTTTGGGGAATCGAAAACTTCATATGGAAAATAAAAACGAGTCACAGGGGAAAATCCTCTGTGGCTTTTTTTATATGATAGGAAATTGCGTCCTATCATATAAAAATGCTCCGCGAGGAAGCGCACTCGGCGCAAAGGTAGATGGTTGCTGAAGCACCCGCGCCTCGGCGCGAGAATGTGCCAAGGCACATTCTTTTTTGTAGGAGCTTTTACTTTATCTTATAAAAATGTTATAATGTGATAAATTCACAGAAAACACGGGATGATTCAGACAAAGTCAGGAGGAAAACTTATGGCATCAATGGATCAATTTAGGAAGCAGATTTCTGCAGCAGCAGGAAGAACAAAAGCAAAGCTGGTATTAAAGCATGCAAAAATTGTGAATGTCTTTACGGAAACCGTGGAAGAAGGAGACATTGCCATGGAAGATGGCATCATTCTGGGCATCGGAAATTATGAGGGAGAGCTGGAACGTGATTTAAAGGGTGCCTATGTCTGCCCGGGTTTTCTGGACGGTCATATTCATCTGGAAAGTTCGATGGTTTCCCCTTCAGAATTTGAACGGATGGTAGTGCCGCACGGAACCTGCGCGGTAGTCACGGATCCCCATGAGATCGCGAATGTGGCAGGGACGACCGGTATCCGGTATATGCTGGAAGCAACAAAGAATCTCCTTCTGGATGTGTATTTTATGATGCCATCCTGTGTGCCGTCTACGGCTCTGGATGAATCCGGCGCAGAATTGCATATGGAAGATCTGCTGCCGTTTTATCAAAATGAACGGGTATTGGGACTGGCGGAGATGATGAATGCGTATGGAGTCATTCAGAATGAGCCGGACTGCATCCAAAAACTGTCCCAGACGCAGCAATGCGGGAAACTGGTGGATGGGCATGCGCCGGGACTTTCTGGAAAAGCGTTGAATGCCTATGTGACGGCTGGCGTTGCTTCGGATCATGAGTGTTCGGAACTGGAGGAAGCAAAAGAAAAGTTGTCGCGCGGCCAGTGGATCATGATTCGTCAGGGAACAGCAGCAAAGAATCTGGAAAAGCTGATTCCGCTGTTTGAGGCACCGTATGACCAGCGGTGCATGCTGGTAACCGATGATAAGCATCCTGGCGATCTGATTCGTGGCGGACATATTGACAGCATTATCCGGGAAGCAGTCAGACTGGGGGCAGATCCGATCCGTGCGATCAAAATGGGAAGTCTTCGCACAGCAGAATATTTTGGATTGAAAAAACGCGGTGCGGTTGCACCCGGATATCGCGCTGACCTGGTTGTTGTGAATGATTTAACCGATTTGCAGGTTCAGCAGGTTTATAAAGGCGGAGTTCTGGTGGCAGAACATGGCAGGATGGTGTCGGAACATGGAGATGGCGCAGAAGGGAAAGCGGGGCATAGAGCAGAAAACACAAATTTGGATAAAATAGAAACTTATCCCAAAGAAAACATGGTATGGGATGAAGAAATACAGCAGCGCGTGTACCATTCGTTCCATTGCAAACCAATCCAGCCATCAGATTTGGCTTTGAAAAAACGGGGTAACCGGATTCGCGTGATTGATCTGGTCAGCCGGGAATTGCTTACAAAGGAGCGCTCTGAGTCTTGGTGTGAGCAGGAAAACCTGGCTCCGGGTGTTGATCCGGAACATGATGTGATCAAGCTTGCGGCATTGGAACGTCATAAAGGAAATGGACATATCGGAATCGGTTTTCTGGGAAATTATGGTCTGAAAAAAGGAGCTGTAGCGACCAGCGTGGGACATGATTCCCATAATCTGGTGATCGCAGGCGTGACGGATGAAGATATGGCGGCAGCAGGCAACCGGGTCATTGAAAATGAAGGTGGTCTTGCAATTGCAGTAGATGGGAAAGTGTTAATGGATCTGCCGCTTCCCATTGCAGGGCTTATGTCAGATCTTCCGGTAGAAGAAGTTGACCGGAGGCTGGAGACTATGAAGCAGCTCCTTCGGGAATTGGGGATTCATGAGGAAATTGATCCGTTTATGACGCTTGGTTTTGTAAGTCTTCCGGTCATTCCAAAGCTGCGTCTGAATACATATGGCACAATCGATGTGGAAAAACAACAGGCAGTTGAGACGGTCTATTCCGTTCTATGATGGAAGCTTTATATAACATTGTTACCTGAATAAAGCGAAAGGATTCGATATCATACGATGAATGATAATCAGATGATACGGCGAAAAACAATTGGCAGTCCGATCCACGCAGGGAATCAGTCGGAGTCTCCGGTGCAGTCACAGCAGGTACCGGCTGATAGAAATCTGCAGAGACGAAAAAGTGTGTACGTACCGGGCAGTAAAGCTTCCGATCCGACCGAGTTGGAAAATCGGATTAAGATCAGCAATTGGAAAAACGATATAGAAGGTTGCAGAGTGCAGGAACAGAAATGGAAAGATAAGATCGGTCAGGAAGCACAGACTATTCGCGAACAAGTGAAGGAGTTTTCATTCCGGTAAATGGCGAATTCATGCAGGTAGCAAATTGCCGCAAATACATGGAGCGTGAACAGGATCTAACTAAAGTAATCTAGTGGCTGAACCATGCATTCTGGGATGCTGATCAGGAGGAAAATCGGAAAAGATCTGGAGGTGGCGGTCTGTGAGGCAAAAGAAACGGCAACAGCAGTCTGTATGCTGTTTAACCAGGAAAGACATCATTTTACTGCCTGCTTTTAAATGAAAGGTTGTGCCTGCGCTGTTTCAAGGAAGAAGTGGAACCCCCCGGTGGGAGAAACAACCGTCCGTTACCTGCTGGATGTGCTGCAGCAGGAATACCTGGAACTCATGCAGGTGAATGCAGAAAACTGGACTTGGGACGGGTAAAGAAAACGAGGCAGAAACGATTGCAGCAAGACTTCCAGGCAGCGGTAAGAATAAGCTTTCAATAGATGCAAGAAAATGCAACAATATAGAAAAATGAAAAAGTTGAAAAAACGCAAAAAAAACAGTTGACTTTTCTTTACGGGTTTGATATTATAATCTTCGCCCCGTGAGAACGGGGCAGGAAATCAGAAGATTTCCAAAAGAAAATTAAAAAAGTTGTTGACAAAGCGATAACAACGTGCTAAAATATCGAACGTTGCCGCTGAGAACAGCAACAATATGAACCTTGAAAATG
>NZ_QUEH01000037.1:0-4208 GCF_003477935.1 Clostridium sp. AF32-12BH
CGTGTGAGATCTTTGACCTCCGGGGCAAGGCTCTCAATCGTTCCGCCCAGATTGCAAAGGCGGTGGGTGCGCTTGGTGCGTTCGCCTTTCTCCAGATACTTCTTTCTGTTCTCCAGACGCTCCAGCTTGTGCTGTTCCTGTGCAAGCTGCGTCTCGGCTCGTTCCTTTTCGGTTCGGAGCTGTTCAAGAGTTTTCGGTTTTGTCATTGTGATTGACCTCCTTTTTTGATTTTTGGGATAAAAAAAGACCGTTAACTTTTCGCACATTGCGACCAGTCAACGGTCTGATTTTCTGTATTTAATTACAGGTGTTACCACCTATCGATTTTTGATTGCACTTTGCGCCTAAGCCTAAACCAAAAGCGGTTTGAGTAGCTATCGTTATGCACTAACACTTCGTAAGTTGCCATCGTTCCAGAAGAAAACACCATGCCAAATATTCCAACTGCTAAAGCTAAAAAAGCAAAGGCATGGTAATCTTTCCACAGAGTATTTCCACGCACCGTAAACACAAGTAACAGCAACCCTGCGATATACAAAACGGTACTGGCAATAGCCACTATCACATATTTTTTCTTTTGCGACTGGTATTCATTTGCAAGACCTTTTAAAAAATCATAATCAAAAATCAACGGCTCTTTTCTCAAAACTTTGTATTCATCTTTGGGGATAAATGCTGATGTGACAAGTGCAATAATTCCTGCAAGTATGCAAATGGACATACCCAACACTTTCCATGCAGTCGCTGTCTGAAACACGGTGTAGGGTATTCCAGCTAAAGCAAACAAGGCGAATCCGGCACCAAAATATTTGCAAGTCTTTTTCTCGTTGGCGATATAGCCAACAGCCATTTCTCTACTTACATAATAGCCTTTTTCATCTGCGCTACTTTCCGTTTTTTCGTCTTTCAGTAGGAAGTCAATAGATACCTCAAAGACATTTGAAAGCAACAGCAGTTTCTCTGTTTCTGGATATCCTTGATTATTCTCCCACTTGCTGATTGCTTGTCGGGTTGTTCCCACAAACTCTGCAAGTGCTTCTTGTGAGAGATTTCTTTCTTTTCTGAGTTTGTAGATTTTTTCTCCTAAATTCATAGGTGATACCTCCTTTGGTTTTGATAGCATAATTCTACCAAAGCGAGGTGTCATTATCTATCTTTCGGGAAATGCACTTTGTCAACTTCAAGTTGCAGATATGTTTTCCAGTGCATAACTGTCCTTTTTCAAACTTGCTGGCGGCGAACGGTTTGTCAAAACCATTTGCGGACGGCAAGTACACAGGGGATAGTCGCTTTAGCGGCGCAAGGGGGTGTAGCCACCTTGACGGAACGAAGTGACGAAACATTCTCGGTCGAGCAGTTTTCTTCTGCTGACCGGAAATGAAGCTCCGCAGGACGCACTACTCTCGACAGAGAGTATAGAAGTGCGCCCTTTAGTTCCTAAAGGGATTTGCTCCGGCTTAACTTCTCGACAAACTTGAAGTTATAGTGCAATCTTTTTCCATTTTCTAATCTTGGTTCTAAAGGTTCCGAACGGAGCAACTGTATTAACATGTATGAATTTGTATACTTCCCAGACAGCTGTTTTAGTTGCTTCGTCAGCCCATTTTCTCATATGTGGTTTAAATAATTCTTCCTCACTCAGAGAATCAATCATTGCATAAATAGAGTTGATATTCTCATTCAATCTGTCTTTCAATTCTTGCAGTGACAGCTGAGCATATGTATCTGTGAACCATTGATATAATTCGCCAAGCTGATTCCACTTAAAATTATCCGAAGGAGTTTTAACAGGAATACCCTTTCTTTCGTCTGATTCCCATTTAATAACAAGAGTTGTCCAGCCAACCTGATAAGCAAGATTTTCTGCCGGAGTTCGATCGATCTCATCAATTCTCTTATCTTTTAAATGCTCCGGAATATCATTAAATTCTGAAATATATTTTGCAAAGCTTTTATTTATCTCGTTTTTAAGCTCGTCTTTATTCTCATATGTTCTCAATAGTCTATCTCCTCAGCTTCCGATTTTCCAGTTTCAAAAACAGGAATTTTCAAATTAGTCTTTGCAAATAACCTTTGAACCTTCACCATCAATTACAATTCCCTGACGGTTGTTAATCGGGCATAGATTCAAATCCGAAAACTCAGTCATTATTTTCTCGGTAACTTTCTTAAATGGTGCTGTAAGATAATGCGGAAGAACATAGAAATCAATCAAATCAAGCCCTGCATCATCTTCTTGTGAGTAGTCCTCTGGCTTTTCATCCATTTGCTCGATATATTGGATGCTTGGAGCGCATATAATTGCGCCTGCCGACTCGCCGATCATCAATTTTCCATTTGCCAATTCCTTTTTCAGTAGCCCATCAGTTCCCGTTTTACGGAGCTGGTCCATAAGAAAGAAAGAATTTCCGCCGGTAAAATATATCACATCTGCTTCTTCAAAAACAGACTGTATCGTTGAATAAGCCTCCGTTGAAATATCAATTTCAGTTACGATTGCTCCCAACTTTTTGAATAATTTTCGAGCCGAGCCGACATAACCGGTGTAGCCTTCACGCAGTGAAGCTGTTGGAATAAATGCGACTTTCTTATTTTCAATTTCTTCCTTTATCAGACTTCCCACACTTGAAAAGTGCGAACATAAAAATAGTTTCATCAATATTCTCCTTTATAAATACCGATTTGTTTCTCAATTTCGTATTCAAATTATACCATAAAACTTGTGAACAATTCTACCGCAACTTTGGACTGTATGAGAAAAGTCCGGACGGTTTTCTGCCCGGACTTTCTCACTCAATCATAAATCAATTCCGCTTTCACAATCTCATCTGCCTGTGCCTTGCAAGCGTTCATCTGCCGCACCCATTCCATTTGGTTTTCGGCTTTCAGCTGTTCGGTCACGCCGTACTGCTTTGCCAGTGACCGCACGATCAGCTCCATGCGGTTTCGTGCCGCTTCGTCAATCTCGGCGCAATGCTCAAAGAGCTTGTCGGATAGCACCAGCTCATTGAACAGTATCGGGCGGCGCATTTCCAAATATGCTTTGCGAAGTCTGCCGTAGTGTCCGAGGGGCTTTGTCTTGCGGATAACGATGTTCGGGATAAGATAATCTCCGTTCTGTGTGTAAGTGATATTCATGCTGATTGCACTCCTTTCATCGGCTCTCTCTGCGGTAAACTGCTGACAGGGACGAACACTTCCTTTGCAATGTCCTCCGCACGAATGGCGGCTTTCTTGGCTTCGATTTCTGCCTTTTTTCTCCCCTTGATTTTGTCCTCGTATCGCTTCTGCGCTCCGCTGGCTTTCCGCTTCAAGTAGTTCTGATGAAGCCTGTCCTTGCGTTCCTCACGCTTGCGGATTTCCTCTAATTCTTCCGGGGTCAGCTCCACTTCTCCAAACGCCGGGGGAACGAATCGCCCAACAAAATTGAAGTAAATCTCGACCTCCTGTGTGGTCTGTATACTGCCTTTGCGGTCACGCTCATGCACAAGGATTTTCTCGATAAACTCGTTGAGCATGGCAATGGTCAGCTTGTCGAAGTTCTCATACTTATCAATCAGAGCGATAAAACGGTCAGCGTCCTTTTCGTGCGTTTCATAGCTCTTGACAGCCTTTTCCAGAGCAGAGATTTCAGCGGTAAGCTCGGCTTGCTCCTTTGCGTATTGAGCGTCCAGAGTGGCGTATCTGCTGTCGGACAGCTTGCCTAAAATGTTGTCCTCATAGATTTTGCAGAGCAGGACTTCCAGCTCGGAAACTCTCTGCTTTGCTGTGGCAAGGCGTGTCCGCTGTTTCCTGACCTCTGTGGTCTGCTGGCTGGACTGCGCTTCCTGCACCACACGGACAAACTCGACTCGGTCATGCTTCGCATACTCGGCAATGGCTTTGAGCATTTCGGAAACAAGAGACAATACCACATCTTCATTGATACGGTGCTGAGTCTTGCAGAGTGTCCCGCAAGGAACTTTGGTGTACTGTGAGCAGGTGTATTGAGAAATGCGCTTGCCGTTGTTGGTGCGGTGGACATACATCTTGCCGCCGCAATCGGCACAATAAAGCAAGCCTGTGAGGGGAGCTGCTTCGCCCCAGCCGTCCGGGTAGCGTCTGACATTCCCACGGATTTTCTGCACAAGGTCAAAGGTCTGCTGGTCAATGATAGGCTCATGGGTATTCTCGAAAATTGTCCATTCGTCCTCCGGGACATAATGGCT
>NZ_QUEH01000037.1:4218-4478 GCF_003477935.1 Clostridium sp. AF32-12BH
ACTCGGTCATGCTTCGCATACTCGGCAATGGCTTTGAGCATTTCGGAAACAAGAGACAATACCACATCTTCATTGATACGGTGCTGAGTCTTGCAGAGTGTCCCGCAAGGAACTTTGGTGTACTGTGAGCAGGTGTATTGAGAAATGCGCTTGCCGTTGTTGGTGCGGTGGACATACATCTTGCCGCCGCAATCGGCACAATAAAGCAAGCCTGTGAGGGGAGCTGCTTCGCCCCAGCCGTCCGGGTAGCGTCTGACATT
>NZ_QUEH01000038.1:0-3684 GCF_003477935.1 Clostridium sp. AF32-12BH
ACTCATTGATAAGATTAGCGGTCAAGGCGAAGCCAGAGGGGTACGGGGTAACATACTTGATATGGCATAAAAAGAGGGGTGAATTTGGAGTGGCAAAGAGAGATTACAAGACGGTTTCGGAATGGAAAAAGGCATACCGTGACAAGGCTAAGTTGATGAACGAGAGAGGGTACAGGGAGCTTCAACCGAAAGAGTTCTACCGTGCCATATTCCCAGAGGGGAGCTTGCAGAGCAGGGAGCATGACGGGAAAGGGAATATCATTGCCACCCAGATAAGACCGTCTGGGAAAGGCAGGACGAAGCAGTGGGTCATTGATGACAGTTTGGATATGCTCGATAAGGTCATAGGAGACAGCTTCGGGCTTATTCCACCTTTGTCCTTTTACGGCAAGACACACACAAAGGAGAACGCTCATCAGCTCTTTGCTATGGCAATCGACATTGACTATGTGGGCTTGCAACAGCTCAAGAATATGCTGAAGCAGTTCGGGAACGGCGTTCAGCTCTGCCCGACATTCCTCGTAAGCTCCGGAAAGGGTGTCCACCTGTACTATCTGCTGAAAGAGCCGGTGGAGCTGTATGCCAACCGAGAAAAGCTCCTCTCGGCACTGAAAGAGGACTTTATCCGCAGACATTGGAATGACACAAGCTCTATCCGACCAGATAACCCAGACATTACGGGGGTATATCAAGGCTTTAGGTGCGTGGGAAGTTTGTCGAAATTTGGCGAGGGCTACCCTGTAAGAGCGTGGCAGCTATGCGATAGCAGCTACGCTCTGGAAGAAATCAAGGCGAGTATGCCCCTGTGCAAGATTGACCTCTCTCCCCTGTACCAGAAGCCACCGAAGAAGCAGGGAAAACACACTCTGGAAGAAGCAAAGGAGCTGTACCCAGAGTGGTATCAGTCGAAAATTGTCGAAGGAAAGCCATTGAAAAAGACTTGGACTTGCAATACCGCCCTGTATGAGTGGTGGAAGGGCAAAATGGACGGAGAAGTCAAGGTTGGTGGACGATACTTCTCAATCATGGCATTGTGTGCCTACGGCTTGAAATGCGGTATTCCAGAGAAGCAGATAAGGCAGGACGCATACGGCTTTCTGGAGCGTCTGGACAGTCTCACAGAGGACGAGGACAACCATTTCACAAGGGAAGATGTGAAAGACGCTCTGAAAGCCCTCAAAGCGGATAATCAGCTCCTTAGCACCATGGCAAGCAGGGAGCGGATTGAGAAACAGACAAAGGATCCTATCCCACCAAACAAGCGAAACGGGCGAAAACGAGCCATTCATGTGAAGTACATGAACAATCAAAGGGCTTTTAAGGTTGAAATGGGCGAGTGTACCAATGGTGGCAGACCAGAAATGTCGAAAATTGTCGAAGAATGGCGAAAGGCACACCCAGACGGCAGGAAAGCCGACTGCATCAGAGAGACAGGATTGAGCAAACCGACCGTCTACAAATGGTGGAAATAACGGCTTGACAAGTGTGTATATAGTGTGTATAATATACACATAGAAAGGAGCGGACAACATGGCAAAGAAGCGAGTAAACATCACGATTACAGAGGAAACGCAGGAGCGTATCTTGCAGTATGCCTATGAGAACCATTTGCAGGGCGGTTTGAGCGGTGCTATTGAACATATCGCATGGCAGGTGCTAAAGGTCAAGAACGCACAGGTCAGAGGACAGTCAAGCATGAAATTCGACAAATAGCGACAACAAGCGACAAAGAGCGACACGAAGCGACACAGGAGGGCGAAAATGAACGGATATGAAATGATGGCGGACAGTTACAGGCAGTTAGTGAAGCAGGGGAAAATTGACAAGGAGACAGCGGACAGAGAAATTCGTGTCTATGACTTTCTTGCCACCTGCGACAGTGACGATTTATGTCGAATGGTGGACAGCTCGGCATTTAAT
Source organism: Clostridium sp. AF32-12BH (assembly GCF_003477935.1). Taxonomy (NCBI): domain Bacteria; kingdom Bacillati; phylum Bacillota; class Clostridia; order Eubacteriales; family Clostridiaceae; genus Clostridium; species Clostridium sp. AF32-12BH. The sequence goes on from NZ_QUEH01000038.1 coordinate 1,921, forward strand.
GACATCATCAGAGCTTACCTCAAAATGGCTGTCCAGAGTGCGGACATTGACGAGGACGCAAGAGAAAAGGTGGTCGGACAGCTCCGTTGGCTGTTCGATGAAAAGATGGCGAAAGAGGTTCTTGAGGGCAGATAAAGCGAGAACGCAGTCAAGGCAGAGGGTGGAGATTTTCTCCGTAGGGGAAAATACTACCCGACCTTGACGGAGTGAAGCGTAACACTTCCCCAAGGGGAAAAAGCAATAGCTTATTCCCCTGCCACACGGCGAGTGTGGGGTTTGGGGCAAAGCCCCAAGAGGGGTCAAGGGGAGTATCCCCTGCACATGGCTTTACGGAGTAAAGTATAATGTGCTATACTTTACATACTCACCGTGAGGAAATGAGAGGGGGAATTAAAGTGGGCTATGCAGTCGTTCACATGATGAAAATAAAGTCTGGGGCGGTCGGTGGGATTCAGAGCCACAACAACCGTGAGCATGAACCTAAGACGAACCCAGATGTAGATATGAGCCGTTCAGAGGACAACTATGACCTTGTTCCCTGTGACAACTACAAGAGGTCAATCAAAGAGAAATTGTCGAACCTTGTCGAAAGCAGTCGAGCCGTCAGAAAGGACGCTGTTGTGGTCTGCAACTTCATAGTGACCTCGGACAGTGAAACAATGGAAGCCCTGGGAACTGACCGTCAGAGGGAGTTCTTCGAGGACAGCGTCAAGTGGTTCTCTGACCGCTACGGAGCTGACAGGGTGCTTAATGCTACCGTCCACATGGACGAGACTACCCCTCACCTACATATCGGTGTCATGCCGATAACGCAGGACGGCAGATTGTCGGCAAAGGCTATCTTCACGAAAACCGAAATGAAAGCCATACAGACAGAGTTTGCCCGTGATGTGGGCGAGAAATACGGCTTGGAGCGTGGTGTAGAGGGGTCGGAGCGTACCCACCTGTCAGAAGCCCGATTCAAGGAGCAAAAGGCTCTGGAAATGGCAAATGAACACGGAGCAATCGCACAGGAGCTTCAAATAATCGCAGAGGACTGTAAGCAGGAGCTTTCAGAAGCCACCAGAAGCCTTGAAACGGTCAAACAGGAGCTTTCTGCCATGCAGGACAGGAAAGACACCTTACAGGGCGAAAAAGAGCGTCTGGAAGAAGTTAAGAGCAGGGCAAACCAGACTATGAAGCGAGTACATGAGACGGTCAATCAGCAGAAGCCTATCCTGCTTGACTTGCAGAAGCGGATCAGCGAAGCGAAGTCGGAGCTATCCGTGGTCGAAACAGCAGTAAAAGAGAAAAAGGCAGAGGGTACAGAGAAGTTCGGTTGGGACGGCATGGCAGAGCGAATAGAGCGAGCCAGAAAAGAAGCTGGCAAGGACAATCACATTAAGGCTCTGGAAGCCCGTATAAGCCTCTTAGAGCGTTTTATTTCTTTACCGCAAGTAAAACCCTTATGGGAGCAGTTTCAAGCTCTTATAGGCAGGAAGAAGCCCCAGAAAGACCATGAGAGATAATTCTGAGAAGCAAAGAAAATAATTCTTAGGACGGCAGAAAACAGGGAAAAACTCTATTGATAAGATTAGCGGTCAAGGTGCTATGCCGTATTGACACAGCATAGCACCTATTTTATAATCGAAAAAGGTAAAAAAACTCATTGATAAGATTAGCGGTCAAGGCGAAGCCAGAGGGGAACGGGGTAACATACTTGATATGGCATAAAAAGAGGGGCGAATTTGGAGTGGCAAAGAGAGATTACAAGACGGTTTCGGA
>NZ_QUEH01000039.1:0-3452 GCF_003477935.1 Clostridium sp. AF32-12BH
CCGCACTGGAAGGAAGATATCCGTGTCTGCGTAGCAGGCGGCGCTGATACCATCCGTATCGCAAAGACTGAGACCGCGCAGGATGTTCACACCGTAGAGGAGCATGTACTGGCAGCCGAGAGAGAGTTCGGAAGACCGGAAGGTTCTACCCTGTTAATGGCAGCTCTGGAGTCCTGCAAGGGCGTCTTAAATGCACTTGAGGTTTGTAAGTCTTCTGACCGTCTGATCGGTATCGCACTTTCCGGAGGTGACTACACCAAAGATCTGCAGACCGTGATCACCGGAACCGGTGTAGAGCTGCAGGGCGCAAGACAGCAGATGATCATCGCTGCAAGAGCAGCCGGTGTACAGTGCTGGGATACCGTATTCACTAACCTCGATGCGATGGATGTGTTTGAGGAAGAAGTAAGAATGATCAAGATGATGGGCTTTGACGGAAAATCTCTGGTAAACCCGCGTCAGATCGATGTGGTACATAGAGTCTTCACTCCAACCCAGAAGGAAATCATCTTCGCAGAGAAGGTTGTCAAAGAAATCGATGAGAAGAAGGCACAGGGTATCGGCGTATTTACCGTAGACGGTAAGATGATCGATATCGCATTCTACGACGGCGCAAAGAGAACCATTGCCCTGGCAAAAGCATCAGGTGTATATGAGGGGGATTTATAAGATGATCAATGCAGTAGGAAGAGAAATCCCGGAAGAGGTATTAAAAGCAACCGGTAAGGAAGCATTCAAGGGTGCTTACGCTTACGACAATTACGAGTATAAGAAAGCAACTCCGAAGGCACACACCATGATGGATCCGAAGAGAAGCAAGATCGTAGAGAATATTCACGATGCACTGGTAAAATGTGAGATCAAAGACGGCATGACCATTTCCTTCCACCATCACTTCCGTGAGGGTGACTATGTGGTAAACATGGTAATGGAAGAGATCCACAACATGGGCATTAAGGGCATCACCATCTGCGCAAGTTCTTTGGGTAAGGCAAACGATGCAATCGTTCCTTACATTGAAGATGGCACTATTGTTGGCATCCAGTCTTCTGGTGTGCGCGGTAAAATCGGTGAGGCAATCTCTACTGGTAAATTAAGAGATATCGCAATCATGCGTTCCCATGGTGGACGTGTCAGAGCCATCGAGTCCGGCGAAGTTCATATCGACATCGCATTCATCGGTGCTCCGACCTGTGACGAATACGGCAACATGAGAGCAAATGGCGGAAAGAGTGACTGCGGCGTTTTATCTTACGCAATGGTAGACGCACAGTATGCAGACCGTGTGGTAGCAATCACCGACTGCCTTGTTCCGTTCCCGAACATTCCGGCAAGCATCTCCATGACCCAGGTAGACTTTGTCTGCGTGGTAGATGAGATTGGTAACCCGGCTAAGATCGCAACCGGTGCAGCAAAACCGACCACCGATGTCCGCAAGATCATGATGGCAGATTACTGCACCCAGTTCGTGATCAACACTCCGTACTTCAAGGATGGCTTCTCCTATCAGACTGGTGTCGGCGGTGCTTCCATCGCATCCACCATCTCTCTTGGAAAGATCATGGAAGAGCGCGGTATTAAGATGGGACTTGGTCTCGGCGGTATCACCACTCCGATGTGCAGCCTGCTTGCAAAGGGTCTCATCGACAAGATCGTAGATACTCAGGATTTTGATATGGGTGCCATTGAGTCCATCAAGACCAATCCGAACCACATCGAGATCTCTGCATCCGAGTATGCAGATCCGTTCAACAAGGGTGCCTATGTCAACAAGCTTGACTTTGTCATTTTGGCTTCCCTTGAGGTCGATGTAAACTTCAACTGTAACGTAGTCGTAGGTTCTGACGGAATGATCACCGGTGCCCAGGGCGGACATCCGGATACCGCAGCAGGCGCAAAGTGCACCATCGTCATCGCACCGCTCCTGCAGGGAAGAATCCCGGCAATCTGCACCAACGTTACGACCGTAACTACTCCGGGTGAGACCGTAGACGTTGTCATCACCGATTACGGTATCGCGATCAACCCGCGCAGACAGGACCTGATCGAGTGCATGAAGGATGTGAAACTTCCGTTCTGTACCATTGAGGAGCTGCGTGACAAGGCATACGCCATCGTAGGCGAGCCGGATTCGGTACAGTTTGGTGACCGCGTGGTTGGTATCATCGAGAGCCGTGACGGCACCGTACTCGATGTTGTCCGTGAGATCAAAGAGTACGAGTTTCAGGACTAAGAATGTAAGCTGCAATGAAGCAATATGAGCGGAAGAGCAGCTGCAGAGGCTGCAAATTCGTTACAACAAACCATATACAGGCCTAGGGAGAGACAGGCTGGGACAAAAACAAGGTTCTAGCCTGCCTGGCTGTAAAACAAAAAATAGGGAAAAAATCTATGTCAGAATTAGTAGTTGGTATTTTAGGGTTCGCCTGTATCGTTGCACTGGTGGTAACCCTGTTTAAAAGCAAGACCATGCCGAGTATGGCCTTCATCATTTTCCCGTCTATTCTGGGACTGATCTTGGTAATTGGCGGATATTATTCCATTGAACAGATCGGTGAGCTGATCAAAGGCGGTTTCAAGAGTACCGGCCCGACCGCAGCGCTGTTTGTATTCTCAGTCCTGTTCTTCGGCATCATGACCGATGCAGGCATGTTTGATGTGATCATCAACAAGCTGATGAAGCACGTTGGTGACAATGTCATTGGTGTAACCGTTATGACTGCCCTGATCGCTCTGATCGGTCATCTGGATGGCGGCGGCGCATCTACCTTCCTTAATTGTAGTTCCGGCCATGCTTCCGGTTTATAAGAAGATGCATATGAGACCGAGCACCCTGCTTCGTGTAGCCGTTCTGGCTATGGGTGTCTTAAACCTGATGCCGTGGGCAGGTCCGACCATGAGAGCAGCATCCGTACTTGGTATGGAGGCTGGCCAGCTCTGGGGTAAACTGATCCCGGTTCAGATTTTTGGTATTGTTCTCTGCCTGGCACATGCCGTATTTGCAGGTATCCAGGAGAAAAAGAGAGGCGCAGGCCTGAATGCTTCCGCTGTAATTGTGGAATCTGTATCATTATAAAAGAAACAAAACTGAGAAATTTTCACTGGCAGAAAAATGCCGGTGGAGGTCTCTTTTCGCTTATCGGGGAAATGATGCCAATAGGGCTGAGTTTATGAAAAATTTATATTATTATTATCATCACATAATAAAAAAATTATATCTGACATAATTCTTTAAGTATTTGCACAATTGTACCTTGGATGATACACTGTTTTTAGTGAAGTTGACGAGAAATAATGCTTTGCTTATGATATGACAAAGGTAAATATCACTTTAAGGAGGAACGAGTTATGGAAGTAAAGAAAGCTGCCATGGCAGGAACCCTGGAGTCCAGCGACGCCCAGGTAACCGTGGAGCCGGGAAATGGTACCGTAGAGCTTTCCATCGAGAGCAG